>JBPCNJ010000034.1:0-12789 GCA_051001375.1 Gemmatimonadaceae bacterium | reverse complement strand
TGGCGGCGCTGTACGACCGCTGGCTTCAGCCGGTCTACTCGCTCGTGGTCCACCTCCTCAAGGACGCTGACGAGGCGGAGGACGTCGTGGAAGAAACATTCTGGCAGATATGGCAGCGGGCGTCGTCCTACGACGCCACGCGTGGCACGGCCAGGACATGGATTCTGACGATCTGCCGCAGCCGCGCGCTGGACCGCCTGCGCTCCCGCCAGCGGCAACGTGAAGATGCCAGCGCTGACATCGCCGTCCTGCGCGACACTGCCGCGGACCCCTCCGCAAACGCGGAAGGTGCCGAACGGCGCGAGATGGTATTCAACGCACTGGGAGAACTGCCTCATGACCAGCGCCGCGCGCTGGAGCTGGCATATTTTCGCGGCCTGAGTCAGTCGGAGATAGCCGAGTTTCTGGGCGAGCCTCTGGGAACGATAAAGACACGGATGCGGCTGGGTATGCAGAAGCTGCGCGATAAGCTGTCTGTTCTGAAACAGGGGCGAGCATGAGCGACGACAACGAGCTCGGGGGGGACGTTCCGGAGCAGTCGGAGCCGATGTCACTGTCGGACGATATGGGCGAGCCGCGGTTCGACATCGCGGGGGTCGCACTGGGCGCTGTCCCACCGGCCGAAGCGGCCGAAGTGCGCGCCGCGGCGGCAGCCGATCCAGCACTGGCCGCGGAGCTTGCGGCCATGCGTGAAGTGGTTGCTGAGCTGGCGAGCGTCGCTCCGTCCGAGATCATAAACCGCGGTCGTTCGGCTGGTATTCGGTCGCGGCTGATCGCCCGGGCTGCCGCGTCGAAGTCCGGGCGTCACACAGATACAGAGCAGGCGGATAGGTCATTGGCCGCCTCGCAGCGACTCGCGGTGCCACCTGCGCTCGCCGTCAGCGGCACGGGAACGAATCGGCAGAGAGCGGAGCCAGGGCATGCCCGTCGACAGCAGGAACCACGGCAGGAACCACGGCCGGAGTTAGGACGGGACCCGAGAGCGGCCGCGAGCCGCGCGGCGCGGGCACTGGGGTGGATTGCGCTTGCTGCTTCGATCGCGTTCGCGGCGGTCTCGACTCAGCTATGGCGTGTGTCGCGCGAGCACGATCAACTGGCCGGCGCGATTGCTTCGCAGCGGGCAACGCTGGCGCAGAAAGTGGACCAGCTGCAGGCGTCCGTGGCCGCACGTGACAGCGTTATTTCAACGCTCACGGGAACGAGAACGCGGGTGATCGACCTGGCGAGCTACTCTTCCTTGGCTCCGGTCGCGCGGATGTTCTGGGATCAAAAGACCCAGCAGTGGACCATGTACGCCTCTCAGCTCAAGCAGCCTCAGGCCGGGAAGACGTACCAGTTGTGGCTCATTGCGGCCGGTCACAAGGCACCTATCTCAGCGGGGACTTTCAACCCGGGTCCGGCTGGATCGGCAGTCGTACACGCAAAGTACGCCCTGGAGCCGGGAACGCTCAGGCGTATCGCTGTGACCGAAGAGCCCGCCGGCGGAGTCGCCGCCCCGACCGGTCCGATCGTGTTCGCTGGGGTCGGCAAGTAGGTTTCGAACATTCGGACGGGGGCAACAACACGTGTGTTTCTGGGTATCATCACTTTGATATAAGTGATTGGTACGAAATGGTTTAGAATGCCAGGAGCAGACGTGAACACGACTCAGCCGATGATCGATTTCGAAGCCGCTGGTGGGGTGGATCCTGGCCGCTTGGAGCGCTCGCTCGGGCTGGTCGCCGAGCAGGCAGGCCACGGACGATATCGGATTGCTGGGGGAATCAGGACCACTGGGTGGACCTGGATACGGCATCGCACCCGCGCTGCGATTGCGGCGATCACCTCTGGCGCGATAAGGTGTGCAAGCATATCCTCGCGGCTCTGATGCGGGAAGGAAATGAGCGCGTGATCCGCGCGGTGGGTAATCTCTTTTCGATGTTGAAGGCCGCGTAAGCCGCGTAGGGCGCGGTTGAAACCGCGCCCTACAAACCGCGCACCCTACTGCGCGTGGTTGTTCCATTTGCTATGAAGACGTATCCTTTGCACGTAATGATGGACGTCTTCGTCGCTCGGCAGCCGATCTTCGACAGGAACGATCGGCTCTGCGGGTATGAGCTGCTGTACCGTAACACGGCCTCAGCCACCACGGCGGGTGGGGCTGCTGCGGACACGATGTGCACCGACACGGTGATCCACTCCTTCCTGGACATCGGCCTCGACGATCTCACAGACGGTCACCGAGCGTTCGTGAATTGTACGCGCGACTTTCTGTTGGATGGCCAGGTGGAGCTGCTGCCAGCACGGAAGGTGGTCGTGGAGATTCTGGAGACAGTGGGTAACGATGAACCCGTCATTTCAGCGTGCCGTCGGCTTGCAAGCCAGGGCTACGACCTCGCGCTCGACGACTACGTTGATGAGGCAGCGTTCGACGATCTGCTCAGGATCGCGCGCATCGTCAAGATCGACGTCCTGCACCGGGAGAGTGGCGAGCTGTTGCCGTTGCTCGAGCGACTTCGCCCTTTCAAGGTGCAACTGTTGGCCGAACGTGTCGAGACGCGACAGGTGCATGACGACTGCATGCGGTTGGGCTTTGACATGTTTCAGGGTTACTTCTATCAGCGGCCCGAGCTGGTAACGAGGCAGGAGATAGCCGTGAGCCACGGCGCCATGCTAAGTCTCCTCGAGTTGCTGCGCGATCACGACAAGCCGGAGAGTGAAGTGGAGCGCGGCTTCCGCGCGGACCCGGCGTTGGCGTACAAGCTGCTGCGGATTGTGAATTCGGCCGCTGTTGGCGGCCGTGGAATTGCCTCAATCGGCCATGCCATTCGGATCGTGGGACGGCAGATGCTGTACCGGTGGCTTGCGCTATTGATGGTATCGTCCATGGTCACGGGGAAGAACGACGTGGATGATCAACTGGCGTACGCGGCGCTGCTCCGCGCTCGTTTGTGCGAGTTGATCGCGGAGTCCAGCCCGAACGTGCGCAACGCGCAGGCTGTGTTTATGGTCGGCCTCTTCTCCATGCTGGATGTGCTGCTGCGAATGCCGATGCGCGACATATTTTCCCGCGTGAATGTGGCGGACGACATTCGCGAGGCGGTGATGCATGGTACCGGGCCATGCGCTGAGCCGCTGCGTCTGGCCACCGCGTACCAGCATGGCGAGTGGGCGGTGGTGGATGACGTGGCTCACTCGCTTGGTGTTAAGGTCGTACAGTTGCCGTTGCTGTACACCAAGTCTCTCGCCTGGGTGAACGAACAGTTGCGGTCCGTTCGCGACAATGCGGCGTAGCGCGATCGCCAACCCGCACGGTACATACGAGCTCACGCAGTGCCCGGTATGCAACTCTCCGGACAGCGCCGAAGTGGCAGACCGGAACGCGATGCGGACCGAGGTGGAGCGCGTCTGGGAGTTCCACCAGCAGCGGCTGTACGCGGCCATCCCGCCGCGATATCTGCTGGACCGCGTGGCATTCTCGCAGGCGACGCCAATTCGCCTGGCTCAATGTCGAAACTGCAGCCACCTGTTTCGCAATCCGCGAGAGCGTGTCGAAACACTGGAGTCCGCGTACGACGCCAATGCGCCTGACGGGAGCGTACTCCAGGAGCTGTTCGACACGCAACGTTCGGCATACCGACACCAGGTCGCGCGACTGAAGCAGGTGACCGGTAAGTCCGGTCGCGGGCTGGAGGTCGGCAGCTACGTCGGCGGTTTTCTGGCCGCTGCGCGCGACGCGGGGTGGGCCTTTGAGGGAGTGGACGTGAGCGAGGCTGCTTCGGTCTTCGCGGTGCGGAACGGCTTCACAGTAACGCGTGGAACGATCGAGAGCGTCTCGACGCAGAATCCATACGACGTCGTGGCGATATGGAATACCTTTGAGCAATTATATGATTCGCGCTCAGCGGTGACCGCTGCGCATCGACTGGTGCGTCGCGGTGGAACTATGGTGGTGCGCATACCCAACGGCGAGTTCTATCTTCGCTGGCGGGCGCGGCTCGGTGGGAGCGCGGCGGGAATGGCCGAGCGCGTCCTGGTTCACAACAATCTGCTGAGCTTCCCGTATCGGCAGGGTTTCACCGAGAAGTCACTCACCCGGTTGCTGCGCGGGGCGGGCTTCGAGATTGAGCGTGTCTACGGCGACACGCTGGTCCCGGTGGCGGATCGCTGGACCACGCTGTACGGCGCTCTCGAAGAGCGTGCGGTCAAGGCTGTCGAGCGCCTGGCGCAGCGCCTGGGGCAGCGTCAGTGGCGCGCACCGTGGGTAGAAGTGTACGCACGCGCGAAGTAGTCACACGGGATGCGAGCCAACGTGAGTCTTCGCCGCACGCTCACGACGCTGCCGCTCGTGTTCGTGCTGTTCTTCTGCGTATCCGGTGGTGCCTATTCCACGGAGACACTGGTCGCAACCGTTGGACCAGGGATTGCGCTCGGCCTTCTCATCGTGGTGCCGATAATATGGTCCCTCCCCGAAGTGCTCATAGTGGGCGAGCTCGCGAGCATGCTGCCGGAGGAAGGCGGATACTACGCGTGGGTGCGTCGCGCGTTCGGACAGTTCTGGGCCTTTCAGAACGGATGGTGGACATGGATGTATTCGCTGGTGGACATGGCGATCTATCCGGTGCTCTTCAATCAGTACTTGGCGTTCTTCTTTCCAGATCTGAGCACGACGGTAAGGTGGGGTACGTCGCTCGTAATGATCTGGAGCACCGCGGCGGTGAATCTGCGCGGCGTACAGAAGGTGGGATCGGTGTCGGTCGTTGCCGGTGTTGGCATTCTCACCGCGTTCCTGTTGCTGGCGATCGGCGCCACTCCGCACGTCACGCACCTGCCCTGGTTACCACTGGTTCCGCCAGGCAAGGACATAACCGGCAGCCTCGGCGTCGGGCTCTCCATCGCACTGTGGAACTACGTTGGATGGGATAACGCATCCACGGTGCAGGGCGAGGTAGTCGACGCATCGCGCAGTTACCCCGCGGCACTCGCGCGTGCGCTACCGCTGGTGCTACTCGCCTACATGGTGCCGATGCTCCCCGCGCTTGGCGCAACGGACTGGCGCACGTGGCATGAGGGAGGATGGCCCGACATTGCGCGTGCCGCGGTGGGAGGCACGGCTGGGAAGGGAATCGCGGTCCTGCTCGCACTGGGTGGGATGGTGAGCGCGGTCGCGCTGTTCAATGCGCTACTAATGGCGTACTCGCGTATTCCGTTCGCGATGGCGAACGACGGCTTACTCCCCGCCGCGCTCGGCCGTACTGACAGGCGCGATGTGCCCCGCGTCGCGATTGTGACGAGTGCAATTGTTTACTCTGTCTTTGCTCTTGTTCCGTTCGCTGATCTGGTCGTTGCGGATGTAATGCTATACTCTCTGGCACTGTTCCTGGAGTTCGCCGCACTGGTGCACTTTCGCAGGCATGAGCCAGAGCTCAGAGGTGCGTTCCGCGTACCAACTGGCACTACAGGTGTTGTATTACTGGCCGCGCTGCCGATGGTCGTGCTCGCCGCGATAATCGTACTTGGCGCACGAGATGGTGAGTACGCTGGCCCGGCGCTGCTCGGATCGTTGGCGGCGGTGCTAGCTGGACCAATTGTTTATGTGGTTGCAACGGCCAGGCGAAGACGAGCCACAGTGGAGAGCAGCTAATCGCGTCGATCCGCGTGGCGCCGGTCCTGACTGCGGCGGTCGTTCCCACGTGCACGAGTGCGAAACCATTTCCAGGTTGCGGCGATTGCAGCCAATCCCAAGATCACGAAGATCGGGACGAGCAGCTCCGAGAGGGCCGGCTGATCGGACTGCATCTTGTACAGCCCCGCAGCAATCACCAGGAGTACCGCCCATGCGGTGAGCAGTGGTCCCACATGCCGCCCATGCCACAATCTCATGGACGCAAGCTCTCGCTCGCGTTGCGCATTGTCGTCGCGGAGGTCCGCATGACGGCGGTAAATATCCCACTCATCTCGGATGCGTTCGACTGCAAAGTTCGTGCGACGCCAAGTGCGTCAACTCTCGTCAACTCTCGTCAACTCTCGTCAACTCTCGTCAGGTCTCGGTAGATGCTGATCCGGCGTCCATGTCGGTGTGGGTGTCGACGACAGCGAGCCGCGTCTCGATTCGTTCGAGTCTGGCGATCACGTCGGCGAAATGGCGGTCCTGTTCCGTCGGTGAATTGAGCTCGAATGTCACCGCGCCGCCGATCTCCAGTCTTGCCACGCGTATGTCGCCGATCCGCTGGATTCCCTGTCGCCGCGCCGCCGCTTCCAGCTCCGCGTGCGTGATGAGCTGCCGCCTCATGTTCTCTTCAACGAACTTGCCGTGGCGGAGCAGCACAGTGATGCCGCCCTCCAGTGCGCGTTCAGCCCTACGGTGCTTGTACAGGCCACGGACGATGGCGTAGTTGAGGGCTACGAGTACGGTTGCACCGACGAGACCACCTGACAGCGAGTTGTCGTTCCCGATGATTGCGTTCTGCACCGTGTTTGACAACAGCAGCAGGACGACAAGATCGAACGAGGTGAGCTGGCCAAGCGTTCGCTTTCCAGCAATGCGGAGCAGAGCAATGAGGAAAAAATACACGATCACCGACCGGGCCACTTTCTCCATGATTGGAATGCCCGGAATCCACAGGTCGGTCGCGATTGGGCTCATGAGCATACCGGGAATCTACGGCACTTGATGGCGACTTGTGGCGCCTTGTGGACTGTCCCGGCGTTGGCCGCAGCAATGTCGCGGCCATCGGCCGGGTTGGCACCGTTGGTGCTCGTTGGGCGGGCATGGTAGACCGCGTGGCAAAGAAACCGTTTAGCATAGACGTGGTGATGACCGGGATACGGGCGGCCGTAGCGCCCTTCGCCGACGCCGCGATGTTCGCGCTGAGCAATGCGGGGTACCGGACCGCGTTTCAGCAGCTGGTGGGCTGTGTGATCTCGATTCGCACGCGAGACGAGGTGACTCTTCCAACGTCGATCCGGCTGCTCGAGCGCGCGCCGGACGCCGAGACGGTTTCGCGCATGTCGGCCGCGGAGATCGATGAGCTGATTCATTCGTGTACTTTTCACGAGGCCAAGGCGAAGCAGATACGCGAGATCGCGGTACGCGTGACCGAGGAATTCGGCGGCGACCTGCCGTGCGACTTCGAGACGATGACTTCATTCAGCGGAGTCGGGCCGAAGTGTGCCAATCTGGCACTCGGCGTCGCGTGCGGTCAGGCCACCATCAGCGTTGATATTCACGTTCATCGCGTGACCAATCGGTGGGGCTATGTAGCGACTCGCACTCCGGAGCAGTCGCGCGAAGCGTTGGAAACCAAGCTTCCCCAAAAGTACTGGGTGGAGATCAACCGCCTGCTAGTCCCGTTCGGCAAGCATATCTGCACCGGCAGCCTACCCAAGTGCTCAGCGTGTCCCGTGCTTGAATACTGCCAGCAGATTGGCGTCACAAACCACAGGTAACACGCAGGCTATTCCGCGGCTACGGGGAGGGCGAAGGCGAATTCGCTACCCTCGCCCAGCTTGCTCGAAACGGCGATTGTCCCGCCGTGCGCTGCGATTATGCCCTTGACGATCGCGAGACCCAGACCGGCGCCAGTACGCGAGCCGTGGCGTGCCTGCCAGAACCGGTCAAAGACGTGCGCAAGATTCTCTTCCGCGATTCCAGCACCACTGTCGCGCACGACGAAGCGGACAAAGCTGTCACCGTCGCGTTCGGCGGACACCATGATGCAGCCACCGGCCGGTGTGAACTTGACGGCGTTGCCTACCAAATTTGTGAATACCTGAACAACCCGATCACGGTCCGCCAACACCGCGGGCAGATCATCGGATGCGACGCATTGCAATACGATATCGGAGGCTGTGGCGAGAGCCCCCATCGCCTCTCGCACATCTTCCAATAGCTGTTGGGGCGAGATGGGCGCGGTCTGGACGGAGAAGCCGCCACCCTCGATGCGCGATACGTCCAGAAGATCCTGGATGAGATTAGTCGCGCGATCCACGGCGCGGCGGATCACCTGCGTTTGCTGTAACGCGACTTCCGGCAGGCTGGCCGGGAATACCTCTTCTAAAAGCGAAGCACTCAGCCCGATGGTGTGAAGCGGGTTTCGCAGATCGTGCGACACAACGGCGAGGACATCTTCGCGTGCGCGTGTCGCGCGTTGTGCCGCCAGGTACAGTCGAATGTTCTCCAGTGCTCCGGCGGCCAGTCTGGCGAGCTGGCCGACGACCACAACGTCCACGGCGTTTTCATTCCAGGGCAGGAGATCGATCATACCAATGTCGCCGCCGTCACGTGCTGGAAGTGGAACACGGATGTGATCGCACTGAGTCGCGCACACATAGGACTCGCCGTCGGCTGCGTACCACGCGCTGGTGTTCCGATCAATGCCGAGATCGGTAGCGATATCCGCCGAGAGGTGAACAGCGGCTGCTTCGGAGCCAGTAATGCGACACGCGTGCGTGGCCGTAACGCGGAGCATCTCCTGCGCACCGGCGGAGCTGTTCACGGCGACCGCGGCATCGGTGAGTCCACGCAGTTGCGCTGCATACCGCTCCTGCGACGCGCGCGCGGCGGTTGCCTGCCGTTCGGCTGCACCGAGGCGCATGGCGGCCCGCAGCGCCTGGCCGATACGCTCCGCCGATACCGCCGACTTGGAGACGTAGTCCGTCGCGCCGGCTTTCATGGCGTCGAGCACTGTCTGTTCGTCGCCGAAGCCGGTCAGTACTATTACCGGCGTACGCACGCCAGCCGCGCGGACTTCGCGAAGCAGTACGACGCCGTCACGGTCCGGAAGTCTGACATCAAAGAAGGCGCAGTCGAACACGCCGGTGGTGATCTCCGCGTACGCCTCACTCGCGCGTTCGGCTTCGGTGATGCGCAGCTCGCCCAGGCCGGCTTTGGATAGAGCTCGGCGCAGTGCGAGGCGATCTATTTCGTCGTCGTCTACCAACAACACTCGGATGGCGTCAACAGTGACCGTGTCCGTCACCGTGTCGGTCACAGGAGACATTGCGAGTGCTGCGCGTGGCCGCGCATCGGCCAGCTAGTGTGCTTCGGGGAGTTCAACGAGCGCCCAGTACTTGTTCAGCGTCGACATCACGTCGACGAAGTTGATGAACGTCACGGGCTTTAGCAGGTAACCGGCGACATTGAGGTTGTACGCATTTACCTTGTCCCGCTCGTCGTCCGATGTGGTGAGCACTACTACCGGTGTTCCACGCAGCTCTGGATCTTCGCGCAGCTCGCGCAGAAATTCTATGCCGTTCATCCTTGGCATGTTGAGGTCGAGCAGTACCAGCCGTCGGTCGCGCGGAACGGTTCCACCGCGCAGCAGATCGAGCGCTTCCAGGCCGTTGTTGGCGACGAAGAGAGGGTTGGTCACGTGTGCGCGATCGAGTGCGCGGCGCACGTTCATGACATCGACCTCATCATCTTCCACGAGCACAAGATTCAGCACACGGTCGGAACTCATGCCCCAGCTCTCTCCTCGGCCAGCTTGGGCCATTGAAACGTGAATGTAGCGCCGCGTCCCACGTCCGAGTCGACTGTGATGTTGCCACCGCGGAGCTCGACCATCTTCTTCACGACTGAAAGCCCGATGCCGGTCCCTTCAACCTTGTCGCGCGACTCGAGTGTCTGGAAGATACCAAAGATGCGGTCATGGTATTCGGGAGCGATGCCCGGCCCGTTGTCGGCTATGCTGAACGCGTTAAAGCTGCCATCGTTCCGCACGGTCACGTTGATCGTGGCGCCTGGGCGACGATTGTACTTGATGGCATTGGAGATCAGGTTCAGGAAAACCTGCTGCAGCGGTGTGCGCTCGCTCAAGACCGTTGGCATGTCCGGACCGATCGTGACGATCACCTCTGGTGGCGGCGCGAGCAGCTCAACCACTTCGTGCAGCAGCGCGCCGACATTCACGCTCTCGACGCTCGCGCGCACTCGTCCGGCGCGGGAGTACTGCAGAATGCCGTCAATGAGCGCTTCAAGGCGGTGCACCCGCCCACGAATGAGATCCATCTTCTGGCGCACGTCTTGGGAAACGTTCTCGCCGAGGTCTTCCTCGACCCACTCGGACAGATTCGCGATTCCGCGCAACGGCGCCTTGAGATCGTGCGACGCAACGTACGCGAATTGGTCCAGCTCCTGGTTACTGCGTGCGAGGGCGTGAATGAGGCGCTCCCGATCGCGCTCGGCCGACCTGCGCTCGCTAATATCGTTGAACGCGATCACCGCACCGATGATCTGTCCGCGCTGCCTGATCGGTGACGAACTGTACTCCACAGGGACGGCGGTACCGTCCTTACGCCAGAACACTTCGTCTGCCGTGCGCACCGCCTCACCGGCCTGGAAGGCCCTGTAGATGGGACATTCTTGCACCGGGTACGGCGAGCCATCTGGATGACGTTGGTGGATCACGCTGTGCATGTCGTGGCCGAGCAGGTCGTCTGGCGTGTAGCCCAGGACGCGTGCACCGGCGGTGTTGATGAAAGTGGTGATGCCGTGCGGATCCATCCCGTACAATCCCTCGTCCGTGGATTCCAGCAATTGCGCGAAGCGCTCTCGGGCTTGCTCCGCGATATTGTTGAGGCGTTGCAGCTCATCGTTGGACGTAGCAAGCTGCTCGCCAAGGCTCTGTGATTCTTGTAACTGTAGCGCCAACTCCTCCGACTGTCCTTCGATGGTGTCCTTGGCGCGCTCGAGATCGGTGACGCTCGTGCGGACAGCGCTGACCGTCAGCAGCGATAGTGCTGCCGCTACGAGGCTGCCGAGGACGATGACGAGTGTCGCGAATGTTCCACGCCGTCCATATTCGCTGGTGCGAGCGGCCAGAAGCGCGTCTTCCGTGTTCTGCATGGCACGAATGATTCCTCTCGCCGCGCGCGCATAGCCTGATCCGTGTCCCGCAACTAGGACCTTGAGAGCAGAGTCGCGGTTGCCGCCCTGTGCCAGCGTTACCGTCTCGTTCAGCTCCACCAGCTTGGCGTCAGTCGCGAGCGAGAGCGAGTTGAGGCGCCGCTGCTGACCCGGGTTATCCGCGGTAAGGGCGCGCAGCGTTGCGAGCTCGTAGTCGACATCGACACGAGCACTTCGATACGGCCCGAGGTAGCTGGTGTCGCCCGTGAGCAGGTATCCGCGCTGTCCGGTTTCCGCGTCCACCAGTGTGCGCAGCGTCCGCTCCAGTTGAGCACGGACCTGATTGGTATGATCCACGCTGGCGGCGGCGAGCCTCGACTGGCCCACGAAATAATACGCAGCCGCGCCCACTAGCAGGATCAGGACCGCGGCGCCACTGGCGGCAGCGAGCTTCAATCGGAGCGACAATTCTCTACTGGCTTCGGTTCAGGTATGGTTAAGCACCGTCAAGCAAAGATACGGGTCCGTGCCGATGCTGCCGAGTCGGTCCATCGGACACGATATAATTGGGCGTTACCGGAGCCCCGATAAAATGGCAGAGTTGGTCCTTCAACACATCACGGTTCCACGCACCGCGCGCTACTATACGCTCGGCGCGCCCAACGAGTTGGTGCGCAACGTCTGGATCGTGTGTCACGGGTTCAGCCAGTTGGCGCTCAGCTTTATGGAGCCGTTTCTAGGACTCGGAGCCGATACCCGATTGATAGTCGCGCCCGAGGCGCTGTCGCGCTTTTACCTGGACAGCCGTCCGGCTCACAGCGGATCGAGCAGGGTTGGTGCCACCTGGATGACGCGAGAGGACCGCGAGGTTGAGATAATCGACACGGTTGCTTACCTCGACGCCCTGTACGAGCGCCTGCTGCTCGAGCTGGCCAATCGTATGGTTGCACGCGACATGATACGAATGCACGCACTGGGCTTCTCCCAGGGTGCGGCGGCGGTGAGCCGGTGGGCCGCGCAGGGCTCGGCCGTGGTGGACAATGTCGTGGTATGGGGGAGCGGGATCCCACAGGACGTGAATCTCCGCGCTCTGGGGGAGCGGCGCCCCAACCTCAGTATTGACGTCGTATACGGCACGCGGGACGAGTGGTTAACGCCGGAATCAATCGCTGCCCAGCGGGCGGTCCTGGACGCTTCGGGTGTTCCGTACCGGATGCACCCGTTTGACGGAGGCCATGTACTGAACAGCGCGGTACTGCGGGAACTGATGGCGGGCGATGGCGGTGCGCGTTGATGGATGCGACGGGGTGGCACTGGCGTGGTTCGGGGCGTTAGCTTTCACGACTGTAGACAATTCGGCACCGTGGCCAAGTGGTAAGGCGGGAGACTGCAAATCTCCTATTCGTCAGTTCGATTCTGACCGGTGCCTCTTGTGGGACAAGGACTTAGCGCATGGGGCGGCGGTACCGAGATCGGACCGTCCTAACACCGGCGCAAGCTCCACTGTCCTCCTGTGGCTTGTGCTGCTCCTCGGTGCTCGCGTGGTCACCGAGCACCCGTTCGACGTTCGTCAAGTATGTGCAGAAGGACGAAGTGCGGCTCACGCCGGACGCGATAATATTTTCGTAGTGGCCGCTGCTGCCCTCGCAACTGTTCGAGCTCCGTCCGGTGCACGCGTGGCGACCCTGGCTGCATCACTGTCTCGTGACCCAGGGCAGAGCGGTCTACCACGCGAGGAGCAGTACCTATCGTTTACTGCAATCAGCATACAAGGGCAGTCGGCAGAATTCACATCGAAAGCGCTTGATCACTGGGCGTACTGGAATCGCGTACAGCTAGACCTCAGTCGGCCGGCGAAACCGGTGGACAACTGCATCGTGGAGGCGTTCAACGGAAGCCTGAGACGTGAGTGCCTATCGTTACACTGGTTTGCCTCACTCTACGAGGCGCAAGCGCTCCTG
>JBPCNJ010000033.1:0-6721 GCA_051001375.1 Gemmatimonadaceae bacterium | reverse complement strand
GACACGCGGATTATCTGCGTAGCGCTCCTGCAGTATCGTCGCGAGCGCGCCGTCCAGCTCTACGGCTACGAGCTGTCCGACACGCGGAAGCAGAATGTCGGTGAGCGCGCCGCGCCCTGGCCCGATCTCCACGACGGTGTCGTGTTCGGTCGGAGCGAGCGCATCCACAATGCGCTCGAGCGCGGTCTGGTCCGCCAGAAAGTGTTGCCCGAGGCGCTTGAGAGTGGGCGGAAACCCGCTGGAATCGCGTCGGGCGCTCAACTGCGCAGGACGACCAGCGTCAGATCATCGCGCGGCGGTACCTCGCCCGCGTGTGCCCAGAGCGCCTCGAAGACACGGTCAACAATCACGTCCGGCGGCTCGCTAGCGCAACTCACTATGGCTTCCAGGACGCGGCGCTCGCCCATGGGCTCGTCGTTGGCGTTCAGGGCGTCGGTCATGCCGTCGGTGAACAGAACGAGCAGGTCCTCGCCGGATGTCCACTGCACTGTGCGGGAGCCCGGCGCGTCATCGCTCATGCCGAGCGGTGGATCGACTGCACCCAATCGCTCGGGGGCGGCGGAATGGCGACAGATGAATGCGTGTGGATGCCCGGTGTTTGCGTACTGCAGCGTCCCCGCATCGCGGTCGACCACACCGTAAAAAAGCGTGATGAACATCTCGGTGCTGGACAATTCATCGCGCAGTGAATGGAGTAGCGCATGAATCATCGCGCCGGGGTCGAGCGTGCTCTGCGCGTGAATGGCCGAAGCGCTCATCGCGAGCGCCATGATTAGCGCGGCTCGGTATCCGTGACTGGAAACGTCGCCGATCATGACCCCCGTCGCCGACTGAGTAAGGCGGAAGAGATGATAAAAGTCACCGCCGACGCTCTCGGCTGGAACGACGCGCGCGGCGGCGATAGCTTGTGGCGCGACGACGCGTGTGTCGGGGAGAAGCTTCATCTGCAGATCGTGCGCTAGCTGAACCTCCTGCAACAGCCGCTGTTGCTCGATTGACGCACGCACGAGGCGCGCGTTCTGAATGGCACTACCGATCTGCGTCGCGATTGCGACGACCAGCTTGACATCGCCCGCGCTGAACGCGGCTGGCGTGTCGCGGTCGGTGAGACTTACCACCCCCAACAGCTCGGCGCGTCCGTACTCACCGGTCCCGGTCCAGATGATCGGGACAACCAGTACCGCGCCACGCCGGAATCCGTCGTCCGCCACGTCTTCTTCCGGCGCGATGACCACGGGGTGCCGGTTCCGGAACGAACGTGCGCTGATGCTGTCGGGGTCGTTGATGTTCACCGGCTCCACGGGCGCCGCGACGCCCACAGCGGCAATCGGCGTCAGCGCTTCCCCAGCCGGGTCACAGACCAGGATCGTAGCACGGCGTGCGCCTACCGTTTCGGACACCTCGCGCAGAATGGTAGCGGCTGCCTGGTCCAGCGAGACTGTGCGCCCGAGAATATCGCTGATGGTATACAGCAGATTTATCTCTTCATACCGTTCCGCTAACTCGCGAGCGGTATTCTCAATCTCGAGCTCGAGGTCCCGCTTCACCGATTCAGCGTGAGGCGGAGTACGTGACGCGGACCATTCACCTGTTCCACGTTGTCCATCAACTGGCGCATGAGGAAAAGGCCGCGCCCGTCCTCCCGCTGCAAATGCTCCGGTGAGGTGGGGTCATGTGCGGTGCCGTGCATGTCGAAGCCGCTACCCTCATCGCTCACATCGATCACGAGCGCTAGTTCGGATACCGTCGCCCGAAGGTGCACGTGCTTGGAGGGATCTTCGTGATTGCCCCGGATGATTGCGTTTGACAGCGCCTCGCTTAGCGCGACGGGAACATTGAGGGTGTAGTGCCGCTTGGGGAGACTCAGGTCACGACACAGCGCGGTAACGAGTGACACGACGTGCTCGATCTCGTTTACGTCGCTTGGAATATCGACGTCGACCGCAACGCGCGGCTCGCTGTTGCGTGCTTCGTTGCGTGCTTCGCTCACGCGCCGGCGGGAATTGCTCTGACCTTCGCCGGCGGCAGCCGATCCGGACGGTGTTTCCATCGATGCCGCCCGGAGGGCATGCTGCTCGGGCACATCAGAAGCCCTCGAGGGCGCGCTCCCGCGTGTCGGAGATCTGGAACAGCGTATCGAGCTTGGTGAGCTCGAACAGCGTCTGAAGATCGTCATTAAGATCGGCCAGCCGTAGCTCACCTCCGTGCTCCCGGATCTTTTTACTGAGCGAGACGAGCACGCCAAGTCCGGAGCTGTCGATATAGCCAGTCTGCGCGAAGTCGATCAGGAACTTGCGTTCCCCCTTTTCGACCTCATCCAGGACCTTTTGCTTGAGCTCCTGCCGGTTGCCGACGATCAACTGTCCTTCCACGTCGACGACCACCACGTCGCCCTGTTTTTTCAGCGTGAAGCTCATCCGTTCTCCGTTTGTAACGCCGTAATTGCCGTCACATTGATTATATCGTCAACCGTGGCGCCGCGCGATAGATCGGCCGTGGGCCGCGCCAGGCCCTGAAGAATCGGTCCCACGGCCCTCGCCCCACCCAGCCTCTGCACCAGCTTGTACGCGATGTTCCCCGCATCCAGTGACGGGAAAATCAACACGTTCGCTCGGCCAGCAACCGGTGAGTTTGGCGCTTTGCGTTGGCCGATATCACTCACCAATGCCGCGTCTCCTTGCAATTCTCCGTCCACCTCGAGTCCCGGAGCACGGTCGCGAACGAGGCGGACCGCCTCGCGAATGAGATCCACCGATCGCCCCGAAGCGCTGCCAACCGTGCTGTACGACAGGAACGCCACGGCTGGCGTGTCGCCCACAATCCTGACCCGGGCCACGGCGGAAGCGATGGCGATATCCGCAAGTTGCGCCGCGGTAGGAAAGGGCGTAACCGCGCAATCGGCAAACGTCAGTACTGGCGCCGGGGCGTCCCACAGCGCCCCGCCGACCATGTAGAAAGCTCCGGAGACGGTGGTGATGCCGGGTGCAAGTCCGACCCTCTTGATAGCCGCGCGCAGCACATCCCGCGTGGTGTAAACCGCGCCCGCGACCATGGCGTCCGCGCTGCCACTGGCGACCATCTGCGCGGCAACGGTGAGCGCCTCCGGACCCTGCTCCACGGTGAGCGGCCGCGCAATCCCGAGCCTGCCCACCTCGTCCATAGCGGCACGCACACGCTCGTCGCCTGTTTCTGGAAAGACAATGCGTGGGCAGATCGCAGCCGCGCGCGACCGCGTTGCACCGAGAAAATCAGTCACGCTACAGCGTTGCGAACTTCGCCTGCAACGCGGCGGCGACCAGCGGATCCACCAACCCCGCGACATCGCCGCCATACCGCGCCACCTCGCGAACGATGCTCGAACTGATATATGTCGTCTCCACCGACGGTACCATGAAAACCGTTTCGATGCCAGGGCCCAGGTGCCGGTTCATCAGCGCCATCTGGAACTCGTACTCGAAATCGCTCACGGCCCGCAGACCGCGGATGATGAGCGACGCGCCGACGTCTCTGGCACAGTCCACCAGCAGCCCGTCGAAGTGACGCACCGTAACGCCCGGCTCCTTGCCGGACGTACAGCGGATCATGTCCAATCGCTCGTCGATGCTAAAGAGCGGCTGCTTGGACGAGTTGGTCGCGACGGCGACAACCAACTCGTTGACAAAGGTGCGACTGCGCCGGATGAGGTCCTGGTGCCCGCGCGTGATCGGGTCGAAACTGCCCGCATAAATTGCGATTGTCGGCATCAGCGGTACAAAGTAACGCTGGAGTCGCCATACCGGCGCGTGTCACCACCGGCCGGCATCTCGGTGCTGCTCCTATGCTCCACGCTGAAAAGGGCTGCGAATGGAGATTCGAGCCACCGTTGGGCCAGCTTGACCGCGGCGTCGGTCGCGTATGGAGGGTCGGCGAAGGCGACGTCGTACGCGAGCGGATCCAGCGGAGCAACGAAGCGAACCGCGTCCGCACGCGTGATGATGGCACGCCCGCCCGCACCCAAGACGGTGGCGTTGTCGCGCAAAACCGACAGGCTGCGTGCGTCATCATCAACAAACTCCGCGCTGTCGGCGCCGCGTGACAGTGCCTCGAGTCCGAGCGCACCCGAGCCTGCAAACAGATCCAGAACGCGCGCGTTCGGGAGGAATGGCTGCACAATGCTCATCCACGCCTCGCGCACTCTGTCGAGAGTGGGACGCACTGAGCGGCCGGCCGGAGCCTTGATGGTGCGACCGCGCCATTCGCCGGCAACGATCCTCACCGCACGACGATGTCCGCGAGCTTCGCCTGAAGCCGGCTCTCTCCCTGATACTCATCGCGCTCCAGCCGGAACGCAACGTCGAGCGGCGCGCCCGGCAGTATCCGCGAAGCCATCTCCGCCATTCCCCAGCCAATCGCGTCAATCTCCGCCCCACTCGCGCCGGCAAGTCTCAGTTTGAGACCGTCGCGCCCTACGACGCGTGGCGCCGCCGCGGCGGTGACGTTGCGCGCCACGAACAGCGGCGCCGGGTTGCCTACGCCGAACGGCTCAAAGTGACGCAATATGGTTTCCAGCTCCAGCGTCGCGTGGTCCAGCTCCAGCTCTACGTCGATGCGCAGCTCCGGAAAGAGATCGTCGCGCGTCAGCCGCTCGCGTGCCACATCATTGAAACGGGCGGCGAACGCACCCATGTTGGTGCTGCCGATCGTCACGCCGGCGGCTGCCCGATGGCCGCCGTAGCGCTGCAACAGATCGCTGCACAAGCCAAGCGCGGAATGGAGATCGAACGCGCTGATGGAGCGGCCGCTCCCCTTCCCTGTATCGCCGTCGAGCGCGACGAGAATGGCAGGCCGGCCGAACTCTTCCACTATTCGCGACGCCACTATTCCCACAACGCCGGGATGCCAACCCTGTTTGCCCAGCACAACTCCGAAAGTGTCGTCCTGCGGCAGACGCTCCGCCATCGAGCGGGCCTCATCCAGGGTGGTTCGGTCCAGGGACTGCCTGCGTTGGTTGAGTTCTTCCAACTCGCGAGCGATCACGTTGGCCTCTTCCCGCGATTCGGTCATCAGCAGCTCGACTCCGCGCAGCGCGTGCCCCAGCCTGCCGGCGGCGTTGAGACGTGGCCCGAGCGTGAAGCCCAACTTGCCGGCGGTGAGCGGTTTGCCATCCATACCGGACGCGCGTAGTAGCGCGCGCAGCCCAATGTTCTCGGATTCGGCAATCATGCGAAGCCCGTACCGAACAAAGACTCGGTTCTCACCGCGCAGTGGAGCGACGTCAGCGACCGTCGCGAGCGCCACGAGATCCAGCATCTTCCATATGAAGGCGTCGTTGGCGCCAAGGGCGGCAGCCAACGCGAGCGCCAGTTTGAAAGCAACGCCGACCGCGGCAAGGTCCTTGTCCGGGTACGCGCACCCGTCGCGGCGCGGATTGAGCAGCGCGAGCGCGACTGGCAGCTCTCCGCGCGGAAGGTGGTGGTCACTGATCACGACATCGATCCCAGCCGCGTTCAGATCGGCAACCGGTGTAACTGCGCTGGTGCCACAGTCGCACGTTACGACGACGCGCGCACCGGACTCGATCGCCTTGTTCACACCGGCCGCACCCAGGTCATAACCGTCAGTGAGACGATGCGGAATGAACGGGAATGCGTTTCCACCCAGCCCACGCAGCGCCCGCGTCAACAGCGTGGACGAGCATATACCATCTACGTCGTAATCGCCGTGAATCATGATCAGCTCGCCGTCGCGAACAGCGCGCGCAAGCCGAATCACCGCGGCGTCCAGGCTCGTCATCATGCGTGCATCGTGAAGCTGATCCAGACGAGGGCGCAGGAACTGCTTGGCTGAGGCGGCCTCACTGAAACCACGAAGCAGCAGCATGCGAGCCACGCCGTCCGGAACGCCCAACTGTGCACCAAGTGCCTGAACGGAGTCCTGGTCCACCTGCGGCGCTGCTCGCCAACGCGTGCGTAGACGGCTCATTGACCGGGGGCTCGCCGCCGCGGTGGAAACTTCATTCCCCTGGAGAACGGTTGTTCGGCGATTTCCTTCCGGAGACGCGTTTTTTCACTCGTTAACTCCGTGATCTCCTCCTCACTCGCTACGCTGAACAGCGCGTCGATCTCCTCGCGGCGTGCATCACCTGGACGCGCCGCAATGACCGATATGGAATCATTGATTGTCCTTTCCGGATTAATCTGCGCGCCGACCTCTTCGAATAAGACGTTGAGAATGTCCACGTCCTCACCGCTGAGTCGGTCCGCCAGCCGCTCGACATTAAAATCATCCTGTAGCAGAAGCATCGCAGTAAAGATCGCGCGATAGTGTTGGTTCTGGAATTGCGCCGGATCTACCTTCTCCGCGATTCCTGTGGCCCGGTGGGGATCGGCGAGGATGGCGCGCACCAACTCACGTTCAGCTCCGGATCCTGGGGCAGAATGTGTCCGGTGTGCTGACTCATTTACACGACGAGAAGGGACCGCTCGTTGTTCAGGAAGGCGACCGACAACTTCGCGCGGAGCCCCCTCAGCTTCGCGTAACAAGACCTCCTTCGCGATGCCCGTCTTCTCCGCAGCGCGCGAAACATACAGGTCGCGGAGCAACGAGTCCGACGCCGCGCGAATCGTCGGTAGTAGCCGGTCCAGCGCGCGGCGCTTCTTCTGCAACTCGTCGAACCAGCCACCGCGGTCCAGTATCTGAATCTTGCGCTCGAATACGTCAAGAGAGCGCGCGACCTGCTCTT
>JBPCNJ010000032.1:0-11895 GCA_051001375.1 Gemmatimonadaceae bacterium | reverse complement strand
GAATAGCGACGGTCGACGCCGACAGCGTGATCTTGGGGATTGTGCCGCTACGCACGGCGCGGGCCACGCTCCAGCTCCACGATCCAACCCCCGCAAAGTTCAGCGTCAACTTCGTGGGAACCGGGTCCGTCACCGGCGTAGCGGGAGGTGACATCGTCCGCTCCGGTGAGCGCACGCAGCTTCTGCTGGATTCCGCTCGCGTGGACGTCGACTCGCTCAACACGTACGTGCTCGCTGCACCAGCGCGCGTCGTCGCCGATCCACGCGGCGTCTCGCTGGACTCGTTGATCGTGGACCGGACGCGCGGTGGCTCAATAGCACTGCGCGGTGCCAGTCTTGCAGGCGACTCAATCTACGCGTCGCTACGGACCAGCGGGTTCAGCCTCACCTTTCTTCAATTGTTCGGGTCGGGAGTGAGCGACTTGCGCGGCGCACTCACCGCGAACGTGGATGTTTCTGGCACCACCGCGCGCCCACGGCTGTACGGCAACATCGCTGTTGGAAATGGCGCGGCGACAGTTACTCCCATCGGTACCCATCTGGACCGCCTGGATGCCGACGTCACCTTCGAAGGCGACACAGTTCGCGTCCACCGGCTCTCTGCCGTGACTAATCGCGGCGGACGTGGCACACTCGACGTCACGGGAATCGTTGGAGTGACCAAGTACTCCGATCCAACATTCGACTTGGAGGCTACCGCGAGGAACTTCCGCGTGATCGACGAGCGCGGGTTGGCAACATTGGACGTCACGACCACCGCGCCGATCACTCTTCAGGGCCAGTACAGCGGGGCCATAGTTGGTGGCGCGGTCCGCGTGGACCGCGGCACCGTATACATCCCTGAGGTTGTACGCAAGCGAGTTGTGGATCTCAACGACCCCGAGCTGCTTGACGTCGTCGACACAACGGTGGCTCGAGATCGCGCCATTCTGCCACATCCCCCAAGTGAGTTCACCCGGAACCTGCGCCTCCAGAACGTCGCGGTGAACATTGGTGACGACGTATGGCTACGGTCCGGGGAGGCCAACATCAAGCTCGGCGGCTCCCTCAACGTGACGCTCGGTCGCAGTGCGGCAACGGGCGAGCGGTCGCAGCTCGCGCTCGAAGGCGAGCTCAACGCCGTGCGCGGTACGTATCGCCTGAACGTTGTTCCGTTCGTGCAGCCCACCTTCGATGTTGAGCAGGGGACGCTCCGGTTCTTCGGCACACCCGACCTGAATCCGGCGCTCAACATCACCGCCGTAAACACCGTACGCCGGCCAAGGCAGAGCCTGAACGGACAGGACGTGCGTATCCGCGCCACCATCGGTGGCACGCTCGAGTCGCCATCGCTCGCCCTGTCGAGCGCCGACAATCAGCCGTTGTCGCAGTCGGATCTGCTCAGCTATCTCATCACAGGCGAGCCTGCATTCACGCTCGATTACACCACTTTGCAGTACGTCAATCAATTGGCAGCGGTCGCCGTTCGCTCCGCCGGCAACGTTATTACAAACGCGATCCCGCACACCCTGTTCGATGTCGTCGAGCTCCAGACCCCGACGGTACTCACACCGGCGAGCGCTCAGGCGCAGTCCGAAAACTCCGCACTATACAATCTGCTCAACACGCGAGCTGTCTTCGGCAAGCAGTTGAACAGCAGCTTGTTCCTCAACTTCAGTACCGGTTTCTGCGCCGAAAATTTTCGAAATAACCTGGGTCTCCGCCTGGAGTATCAGCTGGGGAGAACCTACACCGCGCAGTTCGGCATCGAGCCGGGATCGAGCGACCTGGTCTGTGCCCGCTCCGGAGTGGTGCAGGCGCCGGTGCAGACTCCGCCACAGATCGGCGTCGATTTCCTACGCGCCTGGCGCTTCTAGCGTGGACGGCAACCTGGCGCACGCACCATTCGGCGCCAGCCCACGACGCGTACTGCTGATCGCCAATCCAGCCTCGCGCCGGGGCGGGCGACTGCATCTGCGGGCTGCCGCGGTGCTGAGGGACGCTGGACTCGAATGCGACACCGTGCTCACCGAGTACGCCGGCCACGCGGCCGACTGCGCCGCCGATCTGGCACCCCGTTACGATGCCCTGTTCACTCTAGGCGGGGATGGAACAGCAATGGAAGTGATCGGCGCGACAGTGCCGAATGGGCCGCCAGTTGGAATCCTCCCGGGCGGCACCGGCAACCTCATCGCCCGAGCACTCGGCATTCCACTCAACGTCACTCGCGCCGCGCGAGCGCTGGTAACGGGTGCTGAGGCGCGCGTCGACCTCGGCCGTCTCAGCACCGGCCGCCACTTTGCGATCGGCACCGGGGTCGGAATCGATGCGTCCATGATCGCCACGACCCCTGCTTACTGGAAGCGCAGGATTGGCGTACTTGCGTACATCGTCGCCGGAACGCGCCACGTGCTTCGCCGGCAGCGCTTTCGCGCGCGCGTGACCGTCGATGGAATCACGACCGAGCTGTCGGCGTCCGTCGTCCTGGTGGCTAACTTTGGAGTGCTGCTCAACGGCCTGATCACTCTGGGCGATGGTATTAGTTACGACGACGGTGTGTTGAATGTCTGTATCTTCGATCCACGGACACTGGGCGACTCTATCAGAATCGCGCGCAAACTGATATCTCGCGATTTTTCGGGCGACCCGGCCATGCTATATCTGAAAGGAAGAAACATTGCCGTGGTAACCGATCCGCCGCGACCGGCACAGGCTGATGGCGAGCTGATCGGAACGACCCCGTTTGAGATCACCACAGACCCACTCGCGGCCCGAATATTGGTGCCGTACTCCCATAGCTTAGCCACATGAGTCAGATGCAAGAGCGCGACGCGATGATCTGCAGAAGCTGTGGCAATGAGGAGCGCGCATCCGAAGGCTACCCGTGTGCTGACTGCGGCACGTTCATCTGCATAATGTGCGTCTGGAAGGCGATCGAGCGCTGCGCGCCGTGCGCGGAATCCTGGAAGGCTCGCGCCGCATTCGAACCAGTCCCGGCCACGGGCCCGATCCCTCCGCATGTTGTAGAAGATGTGACGCCGGTCCAGAAGATGGTGGGATTCGAGCCAACGGGAATCAACTGGCCGGGGCATTGAGCCCGGAACATCCGGCGAGTTCTACAGCAGTGACGCAGCGAGCAACAGTACGTGTTCCGATCGCGCCACTCATGGCGGGTCCGCGTCCGTCATCCGGGCAGACATCACAGCTCATCCGGGGACACCAGGCCGATGTTATCGAGGAGGATGGTCCATGGTGGCGCATCCTCGGCGCCGACGGCTACGATGGATGGTGCCATCGTGGCTACCTGACTAGCGAGTCCCTCCAGGACGCTCCGCCACTTCGGCCGGCGTGGCTATCAGAACGCAGAATGTCTCTCGGCTGCGACGTGCGCCTGTCGGACGGCCACGAGATCGCGCTTCCGCTCGGAGCGATCCTGGATGCGGACGACGAAGTCGTGCACGGCCTCGCGATGAATCATCGTGCACGTGCACGCTACTTCGCACCGGACGCGGAACTCATCGCACGCCGCGCAGTCGAACTGTTCCGTGGCGCACCATACCAATGGGGTGGGACAACCCCGTGGGGCTCCGATTGCTCAGGCTTCGTTCAGACCGTGCATGCGCTGCACGGCACGCAGTTGCCGCGCGATGCATGGATGCAGGGCGAGACTGGCCCCGAGATATCAGGTGAGCCGTCAGAGCTTCGCCCCGCAGACATGCTCTTCTTCTCCGACCGGGATGATGGCAGAATCACCCACGTAGCCCTGTCGCTCGGTGGTCCCACGCTCGCCCACCTGTCGCTCGCTAACGGGGGCTTCGGAATCAACTCGCTCGACGCGTCCGACACAGTCGCGACAGGTTTGCGCGCGACTTTCAGATTCGGGCGCCGTATACTGTAGATGCGACTGGCGGCCGCCCTTCTCGGAGCTCGTGGCTCTCGCTACCAGCCGCATCGGGATGGTACCGCTCCATTAGGCGCGTCGTAAGCAGTGCGGCCAGACTCGCGTGCCAGCCCACAGGCATGAACGTGTGTCCCGCGCCGGTGACCACTTCCACTTTGAAATTGGCGCGTCCGGCGAGCTCCGCAAAGCGCGTTCCCAAGGTCTGTTGCAAATGCGTCAGAGCCGGATCGCCATCGCTGAAGATCATGTCAACGGCGGTCGTCCTAGACAGCAACGTTTCTAACTGCCGTCCGGCGCTCCGTTTGTCGTCTCCCGTCTTCCGCCGAGCGAAGGTGGCAGCAGCTCGGGCCGCGTCACGTGCCCGCGCACCGAACACCCTCGCGGTGTACTCCAGGTCCACCTGTCCGGTCGCGAGACGTAGCCACTTCCCCGGCACCCAAACCGCGCGCCAGACACGGCGTACTTCGTACCCGTTAGCGTATTGGTCAGAGCTGATGTTCCGTCCAGGCTCCCAGTACAGAGGTGGGTTGACTGCAATGACCCCCGCCACAGACGACGCACTCGCATGCATGGCATGAAACGCCCCGGAGCAGATTCCGGCAAGTATTACGCGGTCGAATCCGCGGGTATCCCTTAAGTAAGAAATCGCGGCTTGAACGTCGTCCAGAGCATTCTGCGGATACGCTTCGTTCTCCCGTGCACCCGGCCGCTCGGGACTCTCGCCGATTCCGCCGATATCGAAGCGGAGCACAGCAAATCCCTGTGCCGCCCAGTCGCGAGACAGCGGTACGTACAACCGGTGCGGGCCAATGTGGTGATCGGCACCGGTGTTTAAGAGCAGAACAGCGGGGAGGTCAGCGCTGGATTTGCGAGCCGGAGCGGTAAAGATCCCGACTAGTGAATTCCCGAACGTGACCGCCTGTTCCCGCACAGTACGCCCGGGCAGCGCCGCCGCCGATGCGATTGCCGGCGCGGAAATGCGAGCTGCATGCGAAGGATGTGACGCATCTGCCAACTCGGGATGGGCCCGGTCCAGCCACGCGGCGACTTGTTTGAGCGCCGCCTCAGGCGTCTCTGAGTGGACTGGAGACACCATGAACTTCGCGTATCCTGGGGCGGGCTGTTCTTCGCACGCCGCGCCACGGGCCCTTAAATGCTCAACGAGCTTGCCGGTTGACGGCAAGTCGTCGCGCGTGAGCAGCAGCACTCGGCTCGCCAGTTTGCGATCGAGGCGGGTAAGATCCACCGCAGATAGCGCCGACACTGTCTCGGCGGAGAAGTGGAATCCCGCGGCCTCGATAGACCCAGCTTCGATTCGTGGAGCGTTGGACTGTTCCGGATTCGTGATGCCGAGCATCTGGACTTCGCGCATGTAACCCTTCCCCGTCGGGCACGGGTTCCACAGAACGGCCGTTTCGATATCGCTCCGCTCCGCGGCGACGGTGGCCATGAGTGTTGCCCCAAAGCGCAAACCCACAACAGCAACGCGGTCGTAACCACTCGATCTCCGCAACTCGTCCACAGCTAACGACACGCCCTCGCGCCACGCATCCACCAGCCCGGGATCGGCAGCGGTGCCGGCCGAATTACCGGTGCCGAAGTAGTCAAACCGCAGCACCGGGAACCCCGCCTGAGCCAGCCGCGTGGACAGTCTGCCGTATGTGCGATAACTACAGACGTATTCGTGGCCCAGTGGCGGGCACAGCAACACACCACAGTCGCGCCTCCTGCCGGGAGCGCCAGGTGTGAACAGGCCAAACAGGTGCCGCATGCCGCCAAAGAAAAACGGAAGATGTTGGATCATCGCACCTCTATGCGCGTAGCGGCGGCTGTGTTGAGCGCCCGTACACTTCCTGAAAAACGAGCGGATGCTTCTACTCGTCTGACGAGTATCACGCGCTCGGTTGCCGGTTGCAGATGAAAGTAATTGTCGTCTGGAACGAAGCCGCGAACATCAATAGCCACGGCCGTTGCGACTGCATCGGCGCGCACGGTGAGCTCGTACAACTGATCATCAATTCGCTTTGCCGCCGCGCTCACCCCGATGTCGCGGCCGACCGGCGACAGGCCGAGGGGAAAGTGAAATGCGTCGCCGATACGCTCGCCCGTAGCCGTCGACAGTAGCGTGACGACGACGGTGTCGTGGCCTGTGGGCCCGAAGCGGTAGGCGAAGCTGATATCGGCGAAGCCCGATAGCATCTCTTCCGCGGAGACTGCGATCGTCGTAGCTGGTCGAAGCGCCAACAGTCGGACTCCTTCACCCACAATCGTTCTGCCCGAGCGGTACAGTGTAACGCGTAGCTCGGCGTCGATCGCCTCGGGCGTGTCGTTTGCCACGTGAACAACGAGTCCGTTCAGTCCCTCATCGGTGATGAATGCCGCCACGGGAAGTGACGCTCGCCTGAAATAGTAGTACGCGGCCTTTGGGCGTCCGTCGCCATCGAGCAGACCCCATCCAGCGCCAGGGACAAGGTCGCGGTAGAACCAGACAAGTGCCCATTGCAATTGGAGCCGGCTCGGCGCCATTCGGCGAGCGTGCGCGCTATCAGTTCGCCGCCAGCTACGCGTCCAAGCATGAGGTATCGCTCTGGATCGGAGTACCGCTCCGCTAACGGATCGACCTTGAACAGACTCGCAACGTAGTGATCGCGTACGTCCTCAAAGTCCCATCCCGCGCCGTTGTCGCGCGGAACGCCACTCTTCCACGCAGGATGGTGCCCGGCACCGGCACTGCCGCACGACAGGCTGTCCACCATTGCGGGTTCAGGCACGTTGGACAACGCCAGAGTCTCAGACGCGAACCGAACTCCGCTAGCACGCACGTCCGACATCGGTCGCAAGTACGGACCGTGGCCGAAGTAGTGGGTGTCGCCTGCATCGGTGTGGAAAGGGAAGCTCCCTCCACTCGGCGATGACGGCCAGTACGCAAGCCCGGGACACATGCCTTGGACGAGCGACGGGATGACCTCACCAAACAGTGCATTGGTCCAACACTCGCGCGGGAGGCCGAGCATCGCGGCCTGTTGTTCCACCTCGCTGTTACCGCATACCAGCGCGAGTGACGCGTGCTTGCCAAGCCGCTCGATCGTTTGCCAGATCTCTTCCTTGACGCTGTCCATGAAAGCGGTGTCGTCGTCGGGGTAATCCATGTTGGCGAACATGAGGTCCTGCCACACAAGAATCCCGAGCTCGTCGCACAGCTCGTAGAACGCGTCCGACTCGTAGATCATTGTGCCGCCAACGCGGATCATGTTCATTCCTGCGTCACGTGCCAGAGTCAGCGCCGCGCGATACTGTTCGCGCGTGCCGGTGAGCGACACCGGGTCAACGGTGCTCCAACACGCGCCGCGGCAGAAAGTCGGGACTCCGTTGACCACGATCGCGAAGTTTCCGTCCTGCGTGTTCAGCTCGATGGAGCGGAAGCCGACACGTCCCAGGGGTAAGCTGAGCGGCCCCACATTGCAGTCCAGTTGGATTGACACGTCATGCAACGCTTGGTCGCCGTGCGTGTTCGGCCACCAGAGAGCTGCTCGTGGCACTGTCAGCTTGCCGCGGAGGATAAGCAGCTCTCCTTCATGTTCGATCGACATTGGACCGGTTGTCGCGGCCGCCGAGAGCACCGCGCTCGTGATCCTCACATCGTCGGCTACGCGGACGCGAACCGTGGCCTGAAGCACTCCGGTGTCCCCGCGCGCTTGCGCGCTCAGCTGAGATCCCGTTACACTGACCGCGCCGTGCCGTACAAGAGTGATCTCTCGCCAGGGGCCAACACATCTCGGCGTGCCGGACCATGCCGGGATTCGGCCCAGGAGCGTGGTACGGAGCCAGCGTAGACCCTGCGCATCCACCAACTTGGATCGCCAGCGCCCGCGTGGGCGCTTGACCCTCAACACCGACTCGAGTGAAGCGAAGTGGATTACCAGCTCGTTGTCATCCCGTAAGACCGAAGTGACATCGCACTCGTTGCGCACGAACATGTTCTCACTGTGCAGGAGCGCCGCATCATTGAGCCAAACGTCCGCGATGGTCGCGAGTCCCTCCAGGGCGAGCGACACGCGCGAATCGTCTCGCTCCCAACTGAATCTGCAGCGGTACCACCAGTCGTGTGCATCCAGCGGGTCAGTTGCTGAGCGGTGCCACAGTCCCGCCTCTTGGAGCGCGGACGCAACCGTGCCCGGGACATTTGCCTTCAGCCAGGTTCCGGCTGCCAGCGACAGTCCATCAGGCGTGCACAGGCTCGCGGGTTCGGCGCGCAACAGCTCCCACCCCGCGGCCAGCGGCGTGCGAACATCGCCAGCGGCGGGCAGTGGAGCGCACTCAACCGCCATAGCGGGGAATCAGATCCGTCATCGCGCTTTCCCACGCCCCTTCCATGAGGTCCAGCATGGTCGCAAACTCCGTAGTCTTTCGAGTGGAGACGGCGCGCGCTGCCTTGAACTGGAGCGCCTTGGCGGTAGCCGCGATTGTGTCGAAATGGTCAATCGCGGGAGTGCAGTCGCTGCACCGCGCATCGAGCCATCGGAGAAACGATGCCGCCAGCTCGGCGCACGCTCCGCATTGCCGGAGCGTGGCGAACGCGTACTGATGGAACACAGTCATATCCTGACCGCTCAGCCAGGCAACATCGCGCAGAAACCGGTCACGATAGCGCGTTACAGGATTGGAGCTGGGCCTGCGCCGGAGGTGCTGAGTTGCTAGCTCGCGTGCGATCACGCGCAGTTCACTATCACTTCTGCGGACGAGCCGGTCGAGCTTGGCTATCTCGGTGTACGGCGCCAGCGATACGCCGCCGCTGCCCGACTGGGATGTCGCGGAGAACAGGCCGTCGAAGTCGGCATCACCGAGCTCGAAGAAACCTGCGTTATGAAAGTACTCCAGCGTCCCGGCGGTCCTGTCAATTGAACGAACCGCAATGGTGGTTTTAGTGTGATGGATGCCATACGAAACTCCCTGCGTGTCCGGGAGAAAGAAGGCGTCAACCTCCACCAGCACGGGTCGATCAAGCGATACCTGCTCATCAATCTGCGCCGGTAGTGAACGCCAGATCGTTAGCTCCTGAACATCAACGCCGTACAGCGAATGTATGTCGGAAAGCGACGGCTTGAAAAACGTCCATTGATCACCTTCGAAGTCCATTGCTATGGTGCACCCGAGCATCGCGCATGGGTCCATGCGCAATGAATGAAGCAGCTCGATCCACAGGTCAACGTAGCAGTTGGTCTCTGGCCAGATCCGCTCAGCCCGGTGCAGCTCGTGCGGTATGTACACCGCCCGCTCGCGCGACAGAACCGCCGATGTCACAAGCTCAGAGTGATGCGTACCCAGCGGGGCCAGTGCGCCAGATCAAGTCCGTGCTCCCGGAAGAGCGCCAACGTGATCCGCTCCAGCCCGAACCCGACGCACGCCGTATGGGCTGCCTCGCCACCTGCGTTGCTGATGCCGAACGCAACGCCGAAATGGTCCTGATGGTAATTGCATGAAACCACAGCCGTACGAGCATCGGGCGATGCAATCGGAACGACGAGCTCAAAGTTGAGCGACTGATCGCGCTGGCTGGCCGCGAGCATTGTCCCTCCGCGGCCGAAGAACGGATCGTTAGCGACAACTGCTTCGGCTGTGAGGCCGACAGCGCTCAGCATCGCCTGGCCGCGATCGAGCCACAGATCGCGAAACGCGCGCACGTCGTCAGGATCGCCGATCCGCACAAATTCATGCATTCTGAACATCTGCATCCGAGCCGGATCATCGGACGGCTCGTACCTGAAACAGTAAGACTGAACATCGAACAGCCGGCCGCCCGTGGGGAGCACTCCAGCCGCCGCCGGATACACTGGATAGCACGCGGCCGGGGTCAGTACAACGTCCGTCGAGTGAAAATGCTGGCACCACTCCTCACCGCCTTCCAGGCACGAGAGCAGGTTGGCGTGGTCGCGCTCGGTGCCGCGAAAGCCATGCACGGTGCCCGTGAGATGGGGGAACGACTTGAGATAATCACTCTTCTCGAATTCCTTGCGGTTAATCACGGGTGGGAACCGCAAGACCTCTGCATTCTGATCGGCTCCCATCTCGGTCACGTATCTATCGAAGCCCTGGAGAACGTGCTCGAAGATATGGCTTTTGCCGTAAACGCCGGGAACACCGGTGGAGAGCAGAACACCGTGCTCGAGGAGTTGCTCCAGATACGACCTGTATGTCAGGTCAAGCGGAGCGAAGGAAGTTGTAGTGCTAGTCATCTTTGCTCACCAGCAGCATGGACGTGTTTGCGCCGTAGATACGATCGTTGTTGATCATCAGTGCCGCGCCGTACGCGTCGCGCAGCAACCTGCCGAGTGCGTATGGCGAATCGAGCTTATATCCTGCCATACCGCAGATCAGCATCGCCTGGCCTACGATATCGACGACCGCTGTTGAGCATGAGAGTTTGAGATTATTCATCCTTATCGCGAAGCCCATCGTGGTCAGCGCTTCGGGGTCGCCCATGACGCTTTCGTACTCACGCGTTGCGTCGTGTACTGACCCGCGCATCGTCTGGAGCACGCTTACGAGTTGCGCCAGACGCATGCTCGACGGGGGCGGAGAACCTGGGCTCTTGCGTGCTTCCGCGCGCACGAATGCTCTCGCCTTTGCGACGCCGGCCGTTGCGATGCCGAGCCAAAGCGACGTCCACACGATGTGCGAAACGGGGAGCATGGTCTGACTCGAAATGCCCGCGTAGTCTTCGGGAAAGATTTGTTCGTTGATGCCACCGGATTGGAGCTGGAACCCGGCGCTGCAGGTGCCGCGAAAGCCGAGTGCATTCCAGTCGCTGGTGCGTGTGAGCGTGGTGTCCTCATTTCGGAGCAGCACGAGAACCTGGTCGCTCGGGGCGGCAGTGCTGTCCCGTCTCGCTGTCGCGAGAATTGCGTTCGCGTGCTCGCCGTACGAGATGACAGGCGCCTTCTTACTCAAGCAGAAAAGCTCGCAGTCGTACTCGACGGCGCAGACAGAGCTTCTCACATCACCACCAATCCCGATCTCGGACGTGGCCGAGGCAATCAGTGCCTGGGTGTCGACGATTTCGTTAAGGTACCGTTGGAAAAAGGGTGCTTGCTGAGCGTGTCGCACGATGCAGGCGACCTGGATCTGGTGCATCGCATACACCATGGCGGTAGCGGAGCAGTACTGCCCGAGCGTAAAGCAGAGCGCCGAGAGATCGGAAACCGTGCAGCCGCCGCCGCCATAGTCACGCGGAACGAATGCAGAGAGCATTCGCTCTTCGCGGAGCGCCGCTATGGCTTCGGCCGGGAACCGCCCGTCCGCATCCACGGCATCGGCAGCGGGGCCAGCGATGGTCTCGCCGATCCGGTGTGCCCTGTCGACGAGTGAGACGTTACGTTCGGCAGCGAGGAGTGGCATGGGCGTCCTAATGCGCCGCGGTCGGCTGCACTGCGTGCAGCTCTTCGATGGCACCACGGATGTTGGCGATGGTCTCGAAAGTGCGCCGGCGCAGCAGGCGCTCCGGGAACTCTATGCCGAAGGCGTCTTCCAGTGCGAGCATGAGGTTCACGCTCGCGTGGGACGTGAGGCCAGACGCATACAGATCCGTGTCGTCTCCGACGGTGTCAATGTCGCGGCTGAGAGGATCGTGCTGTCGAATGATACTGCGAACTTGAGCGATCATAATGAACTGTTCCGTCCCACGGGTAGTCACGATGGCTACGACGCAGGAGCGTCGTAGCGGGATAGCGTGGCAGCCGGGGCGCGGACTTTACAGTCTCGACAGTCTTGACAGAATTACGCGATGACGTGCTGACCCAGGGCAAGCTTGCCTGCTCGCGTGGGAGTATCGGCGTCGGTGCGTCAAAGCACAAATGCGCCGAACTGCTACCTATAGAGTTACGAAACGAGCGTGTTCTGGGACCCGATGAACGGGAGCGATGTCGCTGGACCGTTGACAAAGACGGTCGTACCCGTGACGGGCTCGCCGTCGAGCACGACGCTCATGGTATACTGGCCGGGCGCGTCGAGCGGCAGAT
>JBPCNJ010000031.1:0-5387 GCA_051001375.1 Gemmatimonadaceae bacterium | reverse complement strand
TTCTTTCTCACGCGCGAGCTCCGGGAAGCAGACGCATCGATGCAGGGCGAGAAAAAGGTGGAGCAGCGATCCAGTGCTGCTCCACCCCTGCCGTCCAGCTAGCGAGCGATCTAGCGAGCGATCTAGCCGCGTTGCTGGTCGTTGTTGGCAACCCCGGTCTCGCCACGTAGCTCGTCGATCTTCTTGGATGCCTCGGCCTTGGTCATGTTATCGTCGACGGGCTCGTTGGCATCGCTCGCAAGCGTGTGCAGGTACGAGCGCTGAGCGCCGGTCATTGGCTCGTCGCCGGTCTTCCAGTCGTCCGGGTTCTTGACGGTATTATCGAGGCCGTGGGTCTGGTCGGCGTTGCTATTGCTGTTCTGGTTGTTCTGGTTGTTCTGGTTGTTCGCCATGGTAGTGATCTCCTAGTGAGCTGATGCGTAATCCTTGCGCTTACGAAACGCACGATTCATGCCGAACAGACCCCGAAAAGCTTGTGGTTTCGCATCGATCCGATCGGCATAGCCCGACGCGGACCGAGGGACTCGGGTGGCTGCACTACTAGCGGTTGACGTCGGGCTGAGGACCGGCCTGGCACTCTTCGGCGATGACGGGAGGCTGCGCTGGTACCGGTCCCACAACATGGACTCGCCGAACCGGTTAAAGCGTGCCCTTCCATCGCTCATTGGCGATGGTACGAGTGTGACGCATGTGGTGGCGGAAGGAGGCGGCACTCTGGCACGCTTGTGGGAGCGAGAGTGCGTACGCCAGGGAGTGGATTTCGTGAGGGTGAGCGCCGAGGACTGGCGCGCGGAGCTGCTGTATCCACGCGAGCAACGGAGCGGAACCGGCGCGAAGCGCACTGCGGACGGTCTGGCGCGCAGAGTCATCGACTGGTCCGGCGCGCCTCGCGCGACATCGCTGCGACACGACGCAGCCGAGGCGATCCTGATCGGTGTGTGGGGGGCGGTGATGCTGGACTGGTTGGCATCCGTCCCGTCCGCGCTGCGCCGATAGCTCCCGGATAGCTCCCGGATAGCTCTCGGAGTCGCGCTCCCCATCGACGCTCGGGACGGTATTATTCGGAATGAGTCATACCACTGCAGTGGAGTTGATCACCCTCTTCGTGCTGTTCGTCGCGCTCGTGGCCATGATCGTTCTACGCGTGCGTGCCGCGCGCGAGCGGCGTCATATAAATGTCGGCCAGCTAGTTAGAGAGTGCTCCCACTGCGGTCAGTCCCTGGCGCCGGGCGCGATTACGTGTTCGAGATGCGGGTCGGGCATGAACCTGTTCCTCGTTTAGAGCGGTCAGGACAGTCACCATCCCAGGATCATTGCGAACATTAGCGGAGCAACGATCGATGCATCGCTCTCCACAATAAAGCTCGGCGTATCCACACCGAGCTTGCCCCAGGTGATCTTCTCGTTCGGGACCGCGCCGGAGTACGATCCGTAGCTGGTGGTAGAGTCGCTGATCTGGCAGAAGTAGCCCCACAGGGGCACCTCGGTGCGTTGCAGATCCTGGTGCAGCATTGGAACTACGCAGATGGGGAAGTCGCCCGCAATCCCGCCGCCGATCTGGAAGAAACCGAGCGAGGTGGTGCTGGTGAGATCGGTGTAGTAGCCGGCAAGCTGCGTCATGTACTCGATGCCTGTGCGCACGGTGTGCACGTTCTTCACGTCGCCTGAGATCACGTGTCCGGCGTACATGTTGCCGAGCGTGGAGTCCTCCCATCCCGGGACGAACATTGGGATGTTCTTCTCCATCGCGGCGAGCATCCACGAATTCTTGGGATCGATCTGGTATTCGTCTTTGAGCTTACCACTCTTCAGGATTTTGTACATGAACTCGTGCGGGAAGTAGCGCTCGCCTTTCTCATCGGCGGCGACCCACTCTTCCAGCACCACAGTCTCGATGCGACGCATCGCCTCCATCTCCGGGATGCACGTATCGGTCACGCGGTTCATGTGCCGCTCCAGAAGTGCCTGCTCATCGGCGCGCGACAGATCCCGGTAATGTGGCACACGCTCGTAGTAATCGTGCGCCACGAGGTTGAAGATGTCTTCCTCCAGATTGGCGCCGGTACACGATATTGCGTGCACCTTGTCCTGCCGGATCATTTCAGCGAGCGAGCGACCCAGTTCGGCGGTGCTCATCGCTCCGGCGATGGTCATGAGCATCTTGCCACCGCTCGCGAGATGCTTGCTGTACGCATCTGATGCATCGACAAGCGCCGCCGCGTTGAAGTGACGGAAGTTGTCGCGGATAAACGCCGATACCGGCGATGTCTGATCGCTCATGCCGTTGTTACCTGTTGATCTGTTGATGTACTGCCGAAGTGCTTCGTCACGCGTGCTTGGGACGCGTCAACTTGCGCCTGGTCGTACCGGCGGCGTAAGCCTGGAGAATGGCGTCGACGGCTTCTCGTGGCTCATCCGCAAGGATGAGAAGGTCGAGGTCGCCGGCCGAGATCTTTTTCTCTAGCAGCACGCGTGATTGCAGCCAACGCACCAGTCCGGCCCAGTACGCGCGCCCGAACAGAATGACCGGAAACTGATAGATCTTTCCCGTCTGGATGAGCGTGATTGCCTCGAACATCTCATCCAACGTTCCGAATCCACCCGGAAAGATGATGAATGCGTTGGAGTACTTCACGAACATCGTTTTGCGAACGAAGAAGTAGCGAAAGTTCACGAGCGTGTCCACGTACGGATTGGAGCCTTGCTCGAATGGGAGCTCGATATTGCAACCAACCGAGTGGCCGCCGCCTTCCTTTGCGCCCTTGTTGCCCGCTTCCATGATCCCGGGGCCGGCGCCTGTGATCACGGTAAAGCCGGCCTCCGCGAGCAACCGGCCCGTCTCCTCGGCGGCCTTGTACATCGGGTCGTCGGGACCGGTCCGGGCCGATCCGAAGATGGCGATACCCTTCTCCACGGAGGCGAGCGCGTCCATCCCCTCAACGAACTCGGCCGTGATCCGCATGACGCGCCACGGGTCACTCTTGGTGTAATCCTCCTCCGCCGCGGTCGGTGCCTGCAGCAGCTTCTCATCTTCGGTGACCGAGGGAGTTGTGAGATCGCGCAGTGACTCGTCGATCTTGCGTGTCGCTCCGGACTGACGCGTCGATTCAGTCTGCGACGGCGGCGTCCGCCCCGCCTTTCGGTGACCGGCTTCGGTGCGCTCCTTGGTCCCGGCTAGCGCCTGATCGCTGGCTTCCTTGAGCAGCTCCGGGTTCATGCGCTTGCCGGAAGCGGTGCGCGGCGACTTGCCATTGTGTTTCACAGCCTTTTTTACAGCCTGCTTCGCTGCGGCCTTTGAATCCTCGGCTGACTTGCTGGCCGCTTGAGCATCCGTGTCTTCCCTCGTCACGGTGCGAGCGGCGCGCTTTCTCGTAGATTGCGACGCGCTGGTTTTTGCCATACCCGAATCTAGTGCCCTCCATACAAACGGTCATACACGCGGCCACACAAACGGCTACAAAAACGGCTATACCAACAGTCATAACCCTCGTCGCTGATGGGGCGCGTCCCGACAAGCTGGCGGCGGCTCTCGCGTCGGGAGCGCTCCCCGCACTCGCGCGAATCCGCGACGAGGGCGCGCTGCATACCATCACCAGCGTGTTCCCATCGGTCACCGGACCGGCGTACGCGCCATTCCTCACTGGGTGCCATCCGGGCTCGGTCGGGCTGCCGGGCCTGCGCTGGTACGACCGAGCGCGCGCGGCGTCCGGATGGCCCGGGCACGCGCGGAGCTACGTTGGCGCGGAGATGCGGCACGTAAACCGTGATCTCGCGCCGGAGACGCGCACGATGTTCGAGCTGGCCCATTCCAGTCTGGGCGCTCTCAACATGATCGGACGTGGACTGCCCAGGCGGCAGAGCATCGGTCAGAGCCTGGCGTACATCGCGCGTACGTCGATAACGCACTTTCGCGGCAACGTGAGCGGTTGGCTCGACATCGACCGGCGCGTCGCCGATGACGTGGTGCAGCGCGTGCGTGCGGAGCGGCCGCGTTACGTATTCGCCGCATTCACGGGGATCGACAAAGCCTCACACGCATCCGGACACGATGCACCAGCAATTGTTGACGCGATGCGCATCGTGGACGATGTCGCGGCCCGCATTCGTGAGGACGCCGAGCGCGCCGGGACGTGGGACTCGACGCATCTCTGGGTCGTGAGCGATCACGGCCATTCTCCCGTGGCGCAGCACGAAGATCTCGCTGGCGTCGTCAGGGCAAGTGGATACCGAGTGTTGGCGCATCCGTGGATCTTCACACGGAATCCAGACGTTGCGGTGATGGTGAGCGGCAATGCAATGGCGCACGTTTACGTCAATCTCTCACAGCGCCAACGGCGATTCTGGCCATCACTCACCGCCAGGTGGAACGATCTCGCGAACACTCTTCTGTCGCGCGAGTCAGTGGATGTATTGCTGCTGCCGCTCTCGCCGCGGTCATGTGAGATACGCTCCAGCACTCGTGGCAACGCGGTAGTCGAATGGACGGACTGCACGTACACGTACCGTCCGACCACCGGCGATCCCCTCGGCGTCGGCGAGCACGATGCGTTGAGTGCGGACGAGTCGTATGACCGCTTGATCGAGAGCGACTATCCCGATGCTCTGGTTCAGATCGCGCGCCTTGCGGCGTGCGACCGCAGCGGCGACATCATCATTTCGGCAGCGCGCAATTGGGATCTGCGAGCGAAGTATGAGCCGATTCCACACATGTCATCACATGGCGCACTGCATCGTGAGCACATGCTCGTGCCGTTGCTCACGAACCGGCCCGTGGGTGGAAATCCGCGGCGCACGGTGGACATCATGCCAAGCGCGTGCGCGGCGCTCGGAATCGCCGTGCCGCGCGGTGTGCAGGGGAGATCCTTTCTGTAGCGTGCGTCTACCGCTCTCGCCCTAGTCCTGTAGCAGTTCCGCGATTCTGACGGTCAGTTGCGTTGCGTTCCATTCCGCGGTCGTGCCACCGACGGCGACAGCTGCCGAGAAGTCTTCGGGCGCGTTCAGTGCACGGACTGTCGCGGTGGGGTCCGGCGTCGCGGCCTCCCAGACACTCGCGCCGCGCACCTTTACTCTGGCCTCACCCCGCGTCCACGCTTCCACGAAACGCAGATCGCGATGATCATCGCTCAGAATGGACGCAATCTCTTCGTGCGAGAAGAATCGGCGCAGGATGTCCGCTGCCCGCGGCACGGCACGCACGCGCTCGATATCAACGCCCACATCCGCAACGCGTGTGACGGCGACCATCGAGACATCATGCGAGTGTGATACCGAGAAGTACAGTGCGCGATCATTTTGCAGGTACGGCTTTCCCTTCTCGCCGACGTCGAAGCGGATGTCCTTTGGGGCCACTCCAATGAGCCCGGCGAGAATGTACCGTGTTGCCTGAC
>JBPCNJ010000030.1:0-4016 GCA_051001375.1 Gemmatimonadaceae bacterium | reverse complement strand
CACTGGCCGTCATCACCCCGGGCATGCTCGGCCCGGCGTACTTCCAGGAGATCGCCGCGGTGATTGTGGCGGCCCAGGGCGGGCCCCCGGACATGGCCGCAGTGGCCGCGGTGATGCGCCGGCACGGCCTCACGCCGGCGTAGCGCGGGAGCCGAGCGGCGGGCCGTCTGGCGGTCCACCGCGGCGCGCCCGCGCGCCTCACCCTCCGGGCGTTGTGCGCATCCGGAGAGGATATCCGAACCCGAAGCCCGATCCCCTCGGAGCGCCACCCATCCAACATGCCGAGCGACGCCGAGGGCTTCGGCCAAGTTTGCCGAGCCGCACCGATTCTCCCCCTTTCTCCGGTCACCGTCGACAGTCGCGCGACAATCAGCTCCAGGGCAGCCGCTCCGTTACTAATTGTTCGGTCATACTGTCCTACGATTGCACGCGAACCCCACGTCCAGGGATATGGCTCGTCAGCATTCTGAGGCAGTTCATCTGCCCACCCAACCCCGTGTTGTGCACCATTCCGCCGCCACTGCCGATGAGACGGAAGCGCATGCGCTCGTCGCCGTCGTCGCCGAGATCGCCGCGCGACTTACCGATGCGCGCCCGAGGCCGCTAGTCGCGCACGACGTCCTGGAGCGGGCGTGTGTCGCGCTCGATGCAACCGAGTGCGCCGTGTGGCTGGACGATGACAGGACAGGCCTGGCGCGCACGTGGAGCGCCGGAACCGATGAGACCGGCGAACGGGATATCGCCGCGGCGATTGCGGGCGATTTGCCGACCTTCGGCCTCGTGGTCGTGGAGATGCGATTCGGCAGTCGCCGCGTCGGCGTGCTCGTTGTCCGAATTCGCGATACAGCGTCCGAAACGGTCGGTCGCTTCATCTCGACGCTCGGCAGCATGCTCGCCGGTTTCGTCGCGCACTCGGAGCGGTCACGTCGGCTCGAGAGCGACCTGCAGAGCCGGATGCTCGAGGCGGAGGAGCACAAACGCTTCAGCGAAGAGATTCTGGACATGCTCCCGCTCGGCCTGTATGTCATCGACCGGCAGTATCGCATTACGGTGTGGAATAGAAAGCGCGAGATCGGGATGCAGGGCATCGCCCGTCAGGAGGCAATCGGACACGCCATCTTCGAGATCCTGCACCGCCAGCCAGGTGATGTACTGCGGCGGGAGTTCGATGAGGTATTCGCAACAGGCCGTATGCAGCAGTTCCAGATGGAGTCGGCATCCAGCGGCACGGTCCGAACGTACAGGCTGTCCAAAATCCCCATGCGCGATAGCGCGGGAACAGTTACGCACGTCATCACCATCGGCGAGGATATTACCGACTGGGTCGAGGCGCGCGAGCGGGTCGCGCAGAACGACAAACTCGCCGCCATCGGCAGGCTCGCCGCCGGCATCATGCACGAGATCAATAATCCGCTCGCGACTATCGCCGCGTGCGCCGAGAGTATGGCCCTGGAGACGACCACGCCAGAAGGGAGTCCGCAGTATCTCAAGATCATCGAAAGCGAAGTGCACCGGTGCAAGCGCATCGTCGACGGGCTGCTCGACTTCAGCCGTCCGCGCCCGCTGGAGCGACAGTCACTCAACGTGAATGGCGTCGTGGAGCGCGCGTTGTTTCTGCTCGCGCATCACGCTCGTTTCAAGCAACTCACCGTGGATGCGCAGCTCGCGCCGGTGCTACCAACCGTGCACGCCAGTTCGGAACAGCTCATCCAGGTGATGATCGCGCTACTGATGAACGCGGCCGACGCCATGCCCCAGTACGGCAAGGTCTGCATCAGGAGCCGCATCGGAGGACGCAACGGTCGTCGAGTAATCGTGGAAGTACAGGATGAGGGCTCCGGAATTCCGCGAGCACAGATGGCGCGAATCTTCGAGCCATTCTACACAACGAAAGAGCCGGGCGTCGGAACCGGTCTCGGGCTCGCGATATGTCACGGCATCATCGCTGACCACGGCGGACGGATCGAAGTGACCAGCAATGAAGGCAAGGGTACCACGTTCCGAATCATCCTGCCCGCGGAGACAGCATGACGAGTGAGCGCAGCGCCGAAGTCTCTCCGATCAGGCTTATGATTGCTGAAGACGAGGAGCACCTCGGTGCGATCCTGGAACACTTTCTGCGCGGGCGCGGCTACGACGTCACAATGTGCCGTGACGGGCGAGCCGCGCTCCGGTCACTGCACGCGGCGCCGTACGACGTTGCACTGCTCGACATAGTGATGCCGGAGATGGACGGGCTCGAAGTGCTGCGGCATTTGCAGACCGAGCCGGAACCGCCAGAGGTGATCATCATCACCGGAAACGGCACCATAGACACGGCGATCAACGCAATCAAGCTTGGCGCGTACGACTACGTATCCAAGCCGTATCGCATGGCCGAAATAGATGTGATGGTGCGGCGCGCATGGGAAAAGCGCGAGCTGGTGAAGGCGAACGTGATGTTGCGCAAGCGAGCGGCGCCGCCCGCGCGCGCGGTGGTGAGCGCCAATGTGGCAATGCAGGAGGTGCTGCGCACGGTCACCGCGGTTGCCGCCGCGCGGGGTCCGATTGTAATCAGCGGCCCGGCCGGCTCCGGCAAGAATTACGTCGCACGGCACGTGCACGCACTCGGTGGCCGCGCCAGCGACGCGTTTGTCGAGGCAACGGCTTGCGATGGTCGTCTCGTCACTGTCGGCGACCTGTTCGGCTATGAAGGTGGCGCGGCGACGCCGGCGCAAGGAACCGGTGCTACCGCTACGGGCACGGGTACCGGCGCGCTCGTGCTCGCCGAGCACAGTACCGTGGTGGTAGATCTCGAGCGGCTCGATCCGGACGCAGCTGCCGCGCTTCGCGCAGCCGTGACCGACGGGTACTTTGTACGTGTTGGCGGTACGCGAAAAATCGAGCTCATCGCGCGCGTGATCGCTTGTGTGCGCGACACCGCGGTGGCCGCCGACTTCCCGGCTGCTTCGCGTGTCCACATTCCACCGTTGCGTCAGCGGCTGGAGGACATCGAGCGTCTCGCTGCGGAGCTACTGTCTGGAGTGGACGGGGGAATGTGTACCATGGCAATGGACGTCATCGAGCCACTGCGAGACTATCCATGGCCGGGCAACGTGCGAGAGCTACAGTTGGTGCTGACGCGCGCCTCGCTGCTGAGCGGCTCCGGACAGGTGGGCGCGAACGACGTGCGAATGCTCCTGGCGAGTGGCAGCATGGGCACGGTCCGCGCAGAAGGACAGGGTGGCGCGCTCGACGAGCTGGAGCGGCTACATATTGAGAACATGCTAATTCGCTGCAACTGGCATCAGGGGCGCGCAGCGCTGGCGCTCGGCATCTCTACCAAAACGCTATACCGCAAGATGAGAGAGTACGGTTTTCGACGACCACGCAAACGCAAGCTGGCTCGAACGTCCCCTGAGGAATGAAGATTCTCGTCATTGAGGACGATCCGACCGTGGGCCAGTTCGTGAAGCGCGGGCTGGAGGAGCAACGGTGGACGGTTGACCTCGTGGACGACGGGGACGACGGGGAGCGCTTGGCTGCCGCGGGTGGTTACGATTTAGTGGTGCTGGACATGCGCCTTCCCGGCAAGTCCGGAATGGAGGTGCTGCACGACCTGCGCGCAAAGGGATTCGAGCGTCCCGTTCTCGTCCTCACCGCGCAGGACGCGGTAGACGCCAAAGTTCAGGCGCTCCGCGCTGGCGCCGACGACTACGTCACCAAACCGTTCGCGTTCGAGGAGTTGCTCGCGCGCGTGGAAGCGTTGGCGCGCCGCCCCCGCGCGATTGCGGCCGCGATACTGACCGCCGCGGATCTCACCCTCGATCTGGACACGCGGGAAGTACGTCGCGGCGACCGCTTCATCGAGCTCACGCCAAAGGAATACCGGGTGCTCGAGTACTTGATGCGACACCGTGGCCGCGTGATGAGCCGCACGCTCATTACGGAGTACGCCTGGGGCTACCACTTCGATCCGGGCACCAACATCGTCGACGTCGTCATCAATCACCTGCGCAAAAAGATTGACGCGGATA
>JBPCNJ010000029.1:0-7044 GCA_051001375.1 Gemmatimonadaceae bacterium | reverse complement strand
CGGCGACGCTCGTGCGCGACGAGGTGGCGCGCGGTCGCGCAATCATACCAGCCAACATCAATCACCCCGAGCTCGAGCCGATGATCATCGGGCGCGCCTTCAAGGTGAAGGTCAATGCCAACATCGGGAACTCGGCCATCCGCTCGTCCATCAACGACGAGGTGGAGAAGCTGCGCTGGGCGACGCTCTGGGGAGCCGATACCGTGATGGACCTATCGACCGGCAAGGACATCCACGAAACCCGGGAGTGGATCATACGCAACTCCGCGGTCCCCATCGGCACGGTTCCCATATACCAGGCGCTGGAGAAGGTGGACGGTGTGCCCGAGGAGCTGACGTGGGAGCTGTACCGCGACACGCTGATCGAACAGGCGGAGCAGGGAGTGGACTACTTCACCGTGCACGCCGGCGTGCTGCTGCGCTACATCCCGCTTACGGCGAACCGCATGACGGGGATCGTCTCGCGCGGCGGCTCGATCATCGCCAAGTGGTGCCTTGCGCATCACAGGGAGAGCTTCCTGTACACGCACTTTCGCGAGATCTGCGAGATCATGCGGGCGTACGACGTCTCATTTTCGCTCGGCGACGGGCTGCGTCCGGGGTCGATCTACGACGCGAACGACGAGGCGCAGTTTGCCGAACTGCGCACGCAGGGCGAGCTGAATCGCGTCGCGTGGGAGTTCGACGTTCAGACCATGAACGAGGGACCCGGGCACGTTCCCATGCATCTCATCAAGGAGAACATGGACCAGCAGCTCGAGTGGTGCCGGGGGGCGCCGTTCTATACCCTGGGACCGCTCACCACAGATATCGCGCCCGGCTACGACCACATCACGAGCGCGATTGGCGCGGCGCAGATTGGCTGGTACGGCACAGCGATGCTCTGCTATGTAACGCCCAAGGAGCACCTCGGCCTTCCCAACCGGGACGACGTCAAGGTGGGAGTGATCACGTACAAGATCGCAGCCCACGCTGCCGACATCGCCAAGGGACACCCGCGGGCGCGCGAGTGGGACGACGCGATCTCCAAGGCGCGCTTCGAGTTCCGCTGGCGCGACCAGTTCAACCTCGCCCTCGACCCGGTGACGGCCCTCGCCTACCACGACGAGACGCTCCCCGCTGACGGAGCAAAGGTGGCGCACTTCTGCTCAATGTGCGGGCCGAAATTTTGCTCGATGAAGATCACGCAGGACGTGCGCGACTACGCCGCACGGCTGGGTATGAATGGCGGTCAGGATAGTGGTGAGCCGGCGCTCGCGGCCATCCAGGCCGGGATGCAGACGAAGGCGGGCGAGTTCCGCGCGACAGGGGGCGAGCTATACGTACCCGCGTTGATGATGCCTGAGGAAGTGGCCTCGTGACCGCGCTCGGCTCGCTCCGCAGGTTGTATCTCGTCGCGACGCCGCGCGCATCGGTGGCGCAGCCGGAGTTTCTCGCGCGCGTAAGTGCGGCGCTCGAGGGCGGAGTGGACGTCCTTCAGCTTCGCTGCAAGGATCTGGATGCGCTTCCCTACCTGCGTCTCGCCGAGCGCATCGGGGAGCTGGCGCGCAACGCGGGGGTGCCGTTCATCGTCAATGACCGCCCGGACGTGGCGCTCGCCGTCGACGCCGATGGTGTGCACCTGGGTCAGCAAGACCTGCCGCTCGAGTGGGCACGGCGAATCGTGCCCGGCCGTATCCTTGGTCGATCGAGCCACGAGTCGGCGCAGGCGGAGCGCGCCGTTGCGGAAGGGGCGAGCTACTTCGCCGTCGGTCCGGTATGGCCGACGCCGACCAAGCCTGGTCGTGCCGCCGCCGGCCTGTCCTACGTGCGGGAAGTGGCCGCACGAACGATCGCGATCCCCTGGTTCGCGATCGGCGGTATCACGCTCGGCAACGTGGAGCAGGTGATCGAGGCGGGAGCCACGCGTGTGGCGCTCGTGCGGGCCATACTTGACGCGCGGGACCCAGCCGAGGCGGCGCACGGCTTCGTCCAGGCGCTCCAGCACGCGTCCTCGACCACACTGTCGATGATGTCGACGCAGGAGGTCACATGTACGTGAACGGACAGCGCCGTGTGCATCGCGACGGGCTCACGCTGCATGCTCTCCTGGCCGAGCTCAGCGTGGACCGGCGCAACGTGGTCGTGATGCACGGCGAGGACATTTATCGCACCCAGGCGATTCCGGACGTGCCGGTGCACGAGCCGGACGTAATCGAGATCGTCACCATGATGCAGGGAGGTTGACGCATGTACAAAGCAGCGACCAGTTCCGCCGGCGACGCGCTCGTCATTGGCGGCAAGTCCTTTCGATCCCGGCTCATGGTCGGGACGGGCAAGTACTCTGATTTTAGCGTTATGCGCGAGGCGATCGCCGCGAGCGGCGCCGAGATCGTGACGGTGAGCATCCGCCGCGTGGAGCTGGGTGCGCCGGGTCACCACGGCATCATTGACGCGATCGATCGTGACGCGCTGCAACTTCTGCCGAACACCGCCGGCTGCCGCACCGCGGACGAGGCTGTGCGCGTCGCCAGGCTCGCGCGTGCCATGACGGAGACTAGCTGGATCAAGCTCGAGGTGATCCCCGACGCGAAGTACCTCCTCCCAGATCCAGTGGAGACGCTCCGGGCGGCCGAGGTGCTCGTTGCCGCTGGCTTCACGGTGCTTCCGTACATGCCGGCCGATCCCGTGCTGGCGCGGCGGCTCGCTGAGGTGGGCTGCGCCACCGTCATGCCACTCGGCTCCCCGATCGGCTCAGGGCGCGGGGTTCTCACCCGCGCGAATCTCGAGATCATCGTGGAGGAAGCGACGGTGCCTGTCGTGATCGACGCCGGGCTCGGCGTACCGAGCGACGCCGCCGCGGTGATGGAGATGGGCGCCGACGCGGTGCTTGTGAACACGGCGCTCGCCGAGGCACGGGACCCAGTGGCTATGGCCGGAGCGTTTCGTAAGGCGGTTGAGGCTGGACGCGAGGCGCTGCATGCGGGACGCATGCAGGTGCGTGCGCACGCCAGCCCAAGCAGTCCAACAGCTGGTGTCGTGCGAATGGCGGACCCCGAGGTCCCGGTCTGAATCCGGGCACGAGTGCCGTGTGGTGAGCCTCCGCACTGTGAACGTGCTCAGTATCGCCGGCTCCGATCCGAGCGGCGGGGCCGGCATTCAGGCGGATCTGAAGACCTTCGCAGCGCTCGGCGTCTACGGGTGCGCAGCGCTCACAGCGCTCACGGCGCAGAACACGGTCGAAGTATCGGGCGTGTTCTCGATACCGGTGGACTTCCTGCGCCGGCAGCTCGAGGCTGTGTTCACCGACGTAAGCGTGGACGCGGTGAAGATCGGCATGCTCGGGACAGCCGATACGGTGCGAATGGTCGCCGCGGTGCTGCGCGCGTACCAGCTCCCGTACGTGGTGCTCGATCCGGTACTGCATGCCACGACGGGTGCGCGCCTGCTGGACGCGGACGCCCTGGATGCGCTCCGGGGGGAGCTACTACCGCTCGTCACCATCGTCACGCCTAACGCCGATGAGGCCGGCGCACTGCTGGGCATCGCGCCACCACGGTCGGTCGCCGAGGCGCGCAAGGCGGCCGCGATGTTGGTTGAGCGCGGCGGCAGCGCCGCACTCGTTACGGGCGGACATCTTGCCGACGCGGAGTTCTGCGTGGATGTGCTCCATGATGGGAGCACACTATGGGAGTTCCCGGTGCCGAGAGCTCCCAGTGGTCGCACCCACGGCACCGGCTGTACTCTATCGTCTGCAGTTGCGGCGCTGCTCGCGCGCGGGCACGGGCTGCAGCAGGCCTGCGCTGAGGCCCAGCGGTTCGTTGCCGCCTCCATCACTCGGGGCGCCGACCTGCGCGTCGGGCGTGGAGCACGGCCCGTCCACCAGCTCGGCGACCTGTGGGCCCGCGCGGCGCCTTGAGGGTCACCAGCTTCGGCACTGGTGCAGCGTCGCCGCAGGCTACCGCACGTAGTCGGAAGCTTCGGTCTCGTCAGCGCCGCTGGCGACGCCGAGCGCGTTGAACGCGACACTCAGTACGATCGTGACGACCAGGTTCGCGAGGAACGCGTAGAAGGCCGTGTACCCGGGCAGCAGTTTTCCCGCAACATGGAGCGGGAAGATGGAGGTGAAATGCTGGGAGGCGGCCATGGCGGTTCCGCTGACCATCCCGACTGCCCATCCGGCCAACAAGGCCCATCGGTGGAACCAGCGCGTGAACAGACCGAAGATGATCGCCGGAAAGGTTTGCAAAATCCAGACGCCGCCCAGGAGCTGGAAGTTGATCGCCTCCTGCCTCGCGTTCTGCAGCAGAAGGATGAAAGCCAGCGCCCCGAATTTGACGAGAAGCGACGCGATCTTCGCCATCTGTGCCTCCTCGCGCGGCGTCGCGTCCGGGCGGAAGTATTCGCGATAGATATTGCGCGTGAAGAGATTGGCCGTGGCGATGGACATGATGGCCGCAGGGACGAGCGCGCCGATAGCGATGGCCGCGAATGCCACGCCCGCGAACCACGGTGGGAACATGAGATTGAACAGCGCGGGCACCGCGTACTGAGCGCCGTATCTTGCGTCCGGTTTGATACCGGCCGCCAGCGCCATGAATCCGAGCAGTGCGATGAGTCCGAGCAGGAAGCTGTACGCGGGGAGGAATGCAGCGTTGCGCTTGATTACCGTGCGGCTGTTGCTGCTCAGAACGCCGGTGATGGAATGCGGATACAGGAATAGAGCGAGCGCGGATCCAAGTGCCAGGGTCGCGTACGAACCGTACTGCGCTGGCGCGAGCAGGAGCTTCTTGTTTGGTACGGCCGCAAAGATCCGCCCGTAGCCGCCCAGCTTGGCCGGAATAATTACCACGGCCGCAATCACCACGATGAAGATGAGCGCGTCCTTGACCAGTGCGATCATCGCCGGCGCGCGCAGGCCACTGGAATACGTGTAGGCCGCCAGAATTATGAACGCAATGATGAGCGGGAGGTCGCCCGCGAGGCCCGACCCTCCGATTCCCACGGCCGCAAGGACCACCTGTATGCCGACAAGTTGGAGCGCGATGTACGGCAGTGTTGCCAGAATGCCGGACACCGCAACAGCGAGCGCCAGCGTGCTGCTGCCGTAGCGGCCGCGCACGAAGTCCGCCGGGGTCACGTAGCCGTGCGTCCGCGATACGGACCAGAGCCGCGGCATTGTGACATACACGAAAGGGTAGGTGATAATCGTGTATGGGACGGCGAAGAAGCCGATTGCGCCAGCGCTGAAGACAAGCGCTGGCACGGCGATAAAGGTGTAGGCGGTATACAGGTCGCCGCCGAGCAGGAACCAGGTGACGACGGTCCCGAACCGTCCACCGGCCAATCCCCACTCGTGCAGCAGATCCAGGTCACCGCGTCGCCAGCGAGCGGCGAAGAAGCCGAGCGCGGTGACCAGGACGAAGAGTACAACCATTACGACCAACGCTGGTACGTTCACGATCGCACGCTGCGCTGGTGGAGGATCCGGTCAGGGCAAGTCATCGCATATCACTACTGCGGCCCGTGCGCCGAGTCTCGACGATATAGACAATGATCGTGATCATGGCGCTGATGCCAATCCAGAGGAACTGGTACCAGTAAAAGAACGGGATGCCCCACAGTTCTGGCGCCACGGATGCGTACGTGGAAACCCACAGCGTCCCGATGAAGGGAATGATGAGCAGCAGGAGCACACCGCGCCGTCGGTCGCCGCGTACTGAGCTCTTGTTCAGGTGATCCTTCACTTCCATGTCGGCTCCTCCCTAGCGGCGGCGTGTTAGGCTGCAACGACTTACGAATGGACAGAGATGGATCCGAGCGCTAGACACATTTTCATGTATGCACGCTTGCCATGCGTGCTCCTTCAACCACTCGGGCCAGCGGTCCTGATACGTCGGTGTGGTGAGCCGCCGACTCCGCAGCCTGCAAAGATACGCGGGTTGCGGAGGTAGGCAACGCAAATTGATGTCGTTGAGCATTGACTGTTTGGACCAAGTACATCGTCACGAGTCATGCGGGGCGTGCTGAGGTTAGCGTCTACGCCGTCCGGCTAGAACTGGATACAATCGGCGCTGCCACATGCGATGTAACGCGCCGTGTGACCTCCGGATTCCGGCGAGGACGCAATGCTCGGCTCGTATCGTCTGGCTAGCTGAACGCTGACTGGCGCGCTAGGTTTGCAGTCTCTTAGCTTGGGGGGTATCGGGGTATCCGGGTACCCGGGCCGGCGAGGGCCGAAGCCGCAATGTCCGACATCCGCGCGCGATTGGAGTCTGCTGTTGGGAGCCACTTCACCATCGAGCGCGAACTCGGTGGCGGCGGAATGTCACGAGTATTCCTCGCGGAGGAGAGACGGTTCGGCCGCAAGATCGTGATCAAGGTGCTGACGCCCGAGTTGACGGCGGATCTCTCCGCCGAGCGCTTCGAGCGGGAGATCAGTCTCGCTGCCGGCTTACAGGACCCACACATCGTGCCCGTACTCAGCGCCGGTGTCGCCGCGGGGCTGCCGTATTACACGATGCCATTCGTCGACGGCGAGTCGTTGCGCGCGAGATTGACTGCGGTCGGGCCCCAGCGGCTTCCGGTAGTGGACGCGGTTACGATCCTCCGTGATGTCGCCGCGGCGCTCGAATACGCGCACGGTCGTGGCGTGGTCCATCGTGACATCAAGCCAGAAAATGTGCTGTTGGCGGGTCGAATGGCCGTGGTAACCGACTTTGGGATCGCAAAGGCCGTCTCCGCCGCCACGACCGTGGCCGGCAGGCCTGGGGGCACACTCACACAAGCGGGCGTATCGCTCGGAACTCCAGGTTACATGGCGCCGGAGCAGGTGGCCGGTGACGAGGTTGATCAGCGCGCGGACATCTACGCATGGGGTGTGATGGCGTACGAAGTGCTCGTTGGCGCTCACCCGTTCGCGCCCGGGTGCGATGTGATTCCACGTAGCCACTGGCGATTGCTCGCGACCCAAACTATGCGCTGGCGTATTCTGGGCTCGCCGATTCCTATGCGGTGATCGCTGCATTCGGCTTCATGGAGCCGCGAGTTGCGTACACCCGTGCC
>JBPCNJ010000028.1:0-8117 GCA_051001375.1 Gemmatimonadaceae bacterium | reverse complement strand
CTCGACGCGGTTTCCCCGTGATTACAAATAATTCCGACTCGGCGCGGTCGTGTCGTGCGCGCCGCGGCCCGCGAGCCAGGCTCGATGACGCCGACGATGGGCAGGTCAACGTTGTCACGGACGGAATCGAGCGCGTGGGCAGTTGCGGTGTTGCACGCGACGACAACGGCCTTGACGCCCTCATCGCGCAGGAACGACGTGATCTCGTTGCTGTACCTGCACACTGTCTCCGGGCTCTTGGGGCCGTATGGGACGCGCGCCGTGTCGCCGAAGTAGATGACGTCCTCTTCGGGAAGCTGCGCCAGAATCTCGCGAACCACGGTAAGACCGCCGATGCCTGAATCGAAGACGCCAATCGGAGCGGAAGAGCTCATGCGAGGAGGCTACGGACCGGAATGTGACTAGAAGGGCACCGAGCCGCCGAGGGTGGCGGAGTGGGTACTGGGGTTGACCGCGATGTTGGCCTTGAAGTCCCACAGATTCGCGGCAACGTACGCATCGGCGCCGGCGATAACGTGATTGAATATGACCGCCGCGATCCAATCTTCGTAGTGCGTGTGGCGTGCGCCGAGCCGCGCGACGAGCGGACTCTTAACAAACGCAGACGGAGTGATGGCCCCCGTGGTCGGGTTGACGGTGAAGGTCGTTGCGACGCTGTCTCGCTTGGCGGCCTTGGCCTCGCGGAGGTCGAGTGCGGACTTCCTGGCCATACCGATGAAAAGGACTTCGGCTGCGGCGAACACGACCGATGCCGTGGGGCGATTCAGCCGCGCCTGCGAGTAGCCGGGCAAGAGGAGTGACAATACCAGCGCGCGGCGCGGCGCGATGGGTGGCCTTTTCAGCGAGTCCGCCACCGTATCGATTGCGTTGATGGGTGCGACAACGCGCGGAGTGTTGGGTACCGTGGGGACGGTCTGCTGCGCCGCAAGCGGCGAAAAGATCGGCATCGTGAGAACACACAGAGCCAGACCAAGAGTGGCGAGAGCGTGTGGGAATCGAACCCACCGAACCCAACGATGTTGGGCCGCAACGGTTTTGAAGACCGCGGGGGCCACCAGACCCCGTACACCCCCGTTACGCGACAATGAGTGGCGTATCGGCTGGTTGGATAACGTCGCCGATGGGCACCGCGCCGGCGACGCGCATGAGAAACCGGTCCAGCTTGTTTGGCGCGACCGCGACGAGGAGACCGCCGGAGGTTTGCGGGTCAGTCAGCACGGCGCGATCTACGGCGTTGGCGTTGCCCCAATCTACCAGCCCTTCGAGATATGATGCGTTGCGACCGCCGCCAGCGGTGGTGACGCCCTCCGCGATCGCCTCGGTAACCCAGTCGAAGACTGGTACGTCGCGCATGTTGATGCGGATGGTGACGCCGCTCGCTCGCGCGATATGCGAGGCGTGGCCGAGGAGAGAGAAACCTGTGACATCGGTCGCGCAGGTGGCGCCAACGGCTAGTGCGGCGCGGCTGGCCGCGCCGTTCAGCGCCGTCATTGAAGTGAAGACACGCTGAGCGCGTTCTTCAGTCAGCAATCCACGCTTCACGGCTGTCGTTATGATTCCGGTACCGATCGGTTTGGTGAGCACGAGCTTATCGCCGACGCGGGCGCCGGCGTTGGTGAGGAGGAATCGCGGGTGCGCCTTGCCTGTTACCGCCATACCGTACTTCACCTCGCGATCGAGCACGGTGTGGCCGCCAACGACGATTGCATCGGCCTCGCGCACCTTGTCCTCGCCGCCAAGCAGTATCTGCGTAAGAACTTCGGGGCCGAGCTCGTCCGATGGGAAGGCGACAATGTTGAGCGCAGTGAGTGGCTGGCCGCCCATGGCGTACACGTCGGAGAGAGCGTTGGCTGCGGCGATCTGGCCGAAAAGATACGGATCATCGACCATTGGCGGAAAGAAATCGACGGTCTGGATGAGCGCCATGTCATCGCTGATCTGGAAAGCCGCGGCGTCGTCGAACGTGGCGCGACCGACGAGCAGGCGCGGATCATCACTCGCCGGAATCGGGCCGAGTACGGAGGAGAGATCCGCGGCGCCCATTTTGGCCGCACAGCCGGCGCTGCTCGCGAACCTGGTGAGCTTGACTGGCGATGCAGCCATGTCAGCCCTTGAGAGCGACGATCGCGTCGATTTCCACGAGTCCGCCACGCGGGAGAGCGGAAACCTGGATCGTCGAGCGTGCGGGGCGCGCGTCGCCCAACCAGCGGCCGTAAATCTCGTTCACGGTGGGAAAAGCAGCCATATCGTGGAGGTACACCGTCGTCTTGACGACATCATCCCATGTGGCGCCAGCCTCAGTGATGACTGCGGTGAGGTTGCGCATCACAATTTCAGTCTGCTCACCGACGTTGCCGGTGGACATCTGACCCGTAGCGGCGTCGAGCGCGATCTGACCGGCGGTAAAGAGCAAGCCATTCGCAACGACACCCTGCGAATATGGCCCGATGGCGGCCGGTGCCTTGTCGGTGTGGACGGACTTAAGCGACATTGAGAGAAAATAACGCTTTCGCGTTGCGCGTGGTCTGTGCCCGAAGCTGCTCGTGGGAGACAGCGCGCGCTGCGGCCACGCGGTCCGCTGTGAGCGCGACCAGGGCTGGCTCGTTGCGCTTGCCGCGAAAGGGGACGGGCGCGAGGTACGGTGCGTCGGACTCGACCAGCAGGCGGTCGTCCGGGATCATTTGCAGTACGGCTTCGCCGTCCCACTTTTGGAAAGTAACGATGCCGCCGAAGGAGATATGCCAGCCCGCAATGAGCGCCGTTTCCGCCAGAGCGGCGCTGCCGGTGAAGCAGTGGAGAACACCGTGGATCCCTTCCCTTCCGGCCTCCTGCACCATTGCGCGCGTGTCGTCTTCCGCGTCGCGAGTGTGCACCACGACGGGCAGCCCGAAGCGGCGCGCGAGACCCAACTGCGCCGCGAAGGCACGTCGTTGCAGATCGCGGGGAGAGTTATCGTAGTGATAGTCCAGTCCGCACTCGCCGACAGCAACGGCACCGCCAGCGAGCAGCTCGGCCAGCGCGTCCACATCACGCGCCGGGTCAAAGTCTCGTGCGTCGTGCGGGTGTAGGCCTGCGGTATACGCGACAAAGCCCGGATTCTCCCCAGCAATCCGGGCTGACTGACGAGCCTGCTCAACGGAAGCGCCGACGCAGACGATAGCAGCGGCGCCCGCAGCGCGGGCGCGTGCGATTACCTCGTCGCGGTCACCGGCGAAGACCTCGTCCGCGAGGTGGGCGTGGCTGTCGATGAAGTCTGTTTCCATGCGGCGTTGACGCGAGGATACTTGCGCTCGATCCAGAGGAGTACCGGGCCGGCGACGTAGATGGAGCTGAATGTTCCAGTGACGATACCGAACAACATCACCCACGCAAACGGCCGAATGACTTCACCAGCAAAGATCAACAGTGCCAGCGTAGCCGCGGTCGTCGTGGCGTGCGTCAGAACTGAACGCGGAAGCGTCTCGTTGATGGCGCGATTGAGCGTGTCGTATAGCGATTCCCGACGGCCCTTACGCAAATCTTCACGCACACGATCGAAGATGATGATCGTGTCGTTCAGCGAGTAGCCGAGCACTGTAAGGAGCGCGGCGACAACCGTGAGAGATATTTCCAGGTGCATCAATTTGACGAATGCGAGCGTTGTGAAGATGTCGTGCGCCGTTGCCAGCACCGCCGCGAGCCCGAAGCGCCACTCGAAGCGAATGGCGAGATAGATAAGCGTGATGACGAATGAGAGCAGGATCGCTATCAACGCGTTTCGGCGCAACTCGCTCCCGACCCTTGGGCCGACAGCCTCGGTGCGAACGATCTTAACGTCGTTCGCACCGAACCGGCTGACCAGGACGCTGTCGACTTGTCGCGACACGAGCTCGGCGCCATTAGCTTGCGCAGCCACTTCCTGAGCGCCACGTACACGCAGTGTGAAGTCACGCGGAGAGCCGAACTGCTGAATTTCCGCGTCCCGGAAGCCGGCGGCGTCGAGCGAGGTGCGAATTTGCGACGCGTCCGGCGGCGTGACGAACTGCACTTGCTTGAGCGTGCCGCCCGTGAACTCAATGCTGTAGTTCATCCCCTTGACCGCGAGTGACGCGAAGCCGAGTAGGATGAAGAACACCGTGAGGCCGGCAGCGACTTTCCACCAGCGGATGAAGTCGTAATGGGTGTCGTGGAAAATTCTCAGCATTTATATGCTCAGTGCCTGCTGGCTGGAGGTGCGGTTCAGCCAGATCATGTAGAAGGTGCGCACCACGAAGATCGCGGTCACCATGGATGCAGCGATACCGGCAAGCAGCGTCACGGCAAAGCCGCGGACCGGACCGGTTCCGAACTGGTACAGCACAGCGGCCGTGAGAGCGGCCGACACGTTGGAATCGATGATCGCCGGCAGCGCGTGCCGGAAGCCCTCGTCTATGGCGAGGCGGTTCGACTTACCGTGATCCAACTCTTCGCGGATTCGCTCGAAGATGAGGACGTTTGCATCTACAGCAATACCGATGGATAGCACGAAGCCGGCGAGCCCCGGGAGGGTCAACGTGGCGTCGAACCCAGCGAGGACGGCGAGCGTGTACAACATGTACAGCGTGAGGCCGAGCACCGCGAGCATGCCGGAAAAGCGATAGTACACCAGCATGATCAGCACCACGAGCGCGAGCGCGATGATACCCGCGCGGATGCTGCGCTGGATGGAGTCAGCGCCCAGGCTGGGACCGATGTTGCGCACTTCAGCGATCTTGAGCGGCACCGGCAACGCACCTGCGCGAAGCACCAGCGCCAGATCCTGGGCGGCCTGAAGGTCGCGTCCGCCGAGCGTGATCTGGCCTCGCGTGCCGATGGCGCTCTGGATCACCGGCGGACGTCCCATGACCGTGCTATCCAGCACGATAGCCATGAAGTCTTTCACGTGCTTGGCCGTCTCGTTACGGAACCGGCGACCGCCTTCATTGTTCAGCTGGAACTCAACGACAGTTCCCTCGGTGGGCGACGTCGTCGGCTTGGCGTCGGTGAGGTACTCGCCGGTGATGATCGGTCGTGCGTCGAGCACATACAGTGCGCGGTACGAGTTGGCGCCGAGCGATGTCGTGTCGTTGGACCAGCGTACCACCTTGCCCGGCGGAAGCGCGCCCTGCACGGCGGGATTGGAGAGGTAGCGCTGCACGAGCGGTACATCGGCCGAGGCCACAAAGTACTCACCCGGCATCTGTCCTTGCTGCACCAGCTTGGAGAACGCGCCCGTGGTAGGTGGCGCAGCCGCGGAATCCTTCTTGGCGCCCGTATCTGCCGGGTTCTTGTTTGTGGTGTCCTTGGAGAACAGACCCGCGAGTGCGTTCTTGGCGCTGTCGGTCGGCGGAGCGGCGGTGCCCGCAGCGACGGCTGTCGCTGGCGCGAGTCCCTTGACTGCGGCGTCGAGGCGTGGCAGCGCGCGTTCGAGCGCGTTGGTCTTGTCGGTGATCTGGAACTGGAGGAACGCAGACTTCTGGACCACGTCCATCGCACGTTGCGGATCGTCGATTCCAGGCAGCTCAACCAGGATGCGATCGTTACCCGCCTTCTGCACCACTGGCTCTGAGACACCGAACTGATCGATTCGGGTTCGCACCACGGTGAGAGCCCGGTCGATGGCTTCGCCCTTGTTAGCTACCGCGCCTTTGGATTCGTCTACCTCAAGCGCGAGGTGCATCCCGCCTTGCAAATCCAGTCCGCGCTTGAGTGGGACACGCTTGACGGTGTCCAGGACGAACGCGCCGTTGCGCTTGACGCGCTCCACGGTCGTGCGGGGGTACAGCGCCCAGATGGACGCCGCGATGAGAGCGGCGATGAGGGCAATACGATATTTGAGAGACATTAATGTCGGGTTTAGCCCTTAAGGTTACCGTGCGCCGCGGCTACGGTCAACGCGGAACGTGCTTCGGCGTCATCTCGCCGGATCTGAGCCACCAACTCATGGGGCGAAAGAAAGGCCCGTACATCTCGCAGCCGCTTGATCACATCGATGCGGACATCCTGGTTGTAGAAGTCCCCCGCCGCATCGAACAGATACACCTCTATGCCGCGTTCTGAATCCTCGAACGTGGGACGAGGCCCCAGGTTCATCATGCCGCCGTACGAACCTGTTGGTGTCTGGACCCGGACTGCATAGACGCCGTCCGGGGGCAGCAGCTTACTGGCCGGTGGCATTGACAGATTTATCGTCGGGAAGCCAAGCGTTCGGCCACGCTGTGCGCCGGGAATCACCGACCCCCCTATTGCATAGGGGCGCCCCAATAGCGCGGCGGCGAGGCTCAGGTCACCGCCCGCTACCGCACGTCTTATTGCAGTGGATGACACCGACCGTCCGCCCGCGCCCTCAACCGGCTCGACAACACCAACGCTGAAGCCGCGCACGGCGCCTAACTCTTCGAGGACCGCGGCGTTGCCTGCTCGCTCTCGCCCGAAGCCGTGATCGTGTCCGATGAGGAGGTCGCGCATCCTGAAGCGCGAGAGCAGCACATCGTCCACAAACTGTTGCGCGCCGAGCGCGGCAAGCTCCGGAGTGAAGTCAAGAACGGCCAGATAATCCAGGCCCGTCTCCGCCAATAGCTCCAGCTTCTCCGAACCCACGGTCAGTAACGGTGGAGCAGCGGCGGGATTCACAACCGCGAGCGGGTGAGGATCAAAAGTTACCGCGACACTACTGAGCCCTTTGTCCCGAGCCCGACTTACGAGCCGCGAAATGACGTCTAGGTGTCCCCGGTGGACGCCATCGAAGGTACCGACCGTGACCGAGGTACCCACGACGCTCGGAGGAAGCCCGGACGTAATGTTGATCACCTGGCGGTCACTTAGCGATCACTCGGCGATCACTCGGCGACGATTCTGAGATGACGCACCCGCGGTCGCTCGGCGGATCGGAGTTGCTCAAGCGGAGCCGCGTCGCGCACGTCGAACTCGCCGCTTCTGGTTCGCCGCAGCATCTCGAGATGCGCCGCGCTTCCGGCCAGGCGGCCCAGATCCCGCGCCAGAGCGCGGATGTAGGTGCCGGCGCCACACACTATGGTAGCCGTCAACGCTCTCTCTGTAAGCGCGTGCACATTCCACTGATGCACGTGAATCCGCGCCGGTTTGAGATCGACCTGCTCGCCCGCGCGCGCCGCGCGATAGGCAGGCTGACCCGCGACCTTTTTGGCGGAATACGCGGGCGGTGTCTGATCGATTTCGCCCGTGAGCGACGGAATACATTCGCGAACGCGCTGCGGCGTTGGAAGCGCGGCAGTGCGAACGACAGCACCGGTCACGTCGTCGGTGTCCGTCTCGCGGCCGAAGTGGATCGTAGCCTCGTATACCTTGGGCTCGTTGTCTATAAAAGTCGCAAGCCGGGTCGCACGGCCGAAGAGGAGAACCAGCAGGCCGGTCGCGAACGGGTCCAGAGTGCCAAGGTGGCCGATGCTGCGCTCACCGTACGCGCGGCGAGCGACATCGACGACGTCGTGCGAAGTTACACCGGCTGGCTTGTCGACGAGCAGAAGGCCTGATACCGCGGCGGTGTCAGCCGCCTCAGCCGTCACGGGTCGTGTCGTCAGCCTTAATCTGGGCGAGGAGCGACTCGATTCGGGACGCGCGCGCCGGCGTCTCGTCAATTTTGAAATCCAGCTCGGGCGCGAGCCGCAGACGCAAGTCACGCCCAATCTGACCGCGGATGTGCTTGCCGACGTGGTTAAGCGCCTCGACAGTTTCGGTCGGGTTCCCCCCCAGCACGCTCACGTGCACGCGCGCGCGACGGAGGTCGGGTGTGACGTCGACGCCGGTGACAGTGACCAGGCCCGTTATGTTCGAGTCCTTGGCCCCCGCGGCCAGGTACGACGCCACTTCCTCCCGGATCGCGGCGGCTACGCGCTCAGCGCGGCGATTATCGCGCGGCACTCTTCAATCCCCGCGTCCGCCGCAGTTCGCCATCAAGATGCAGCCGCGCTGGACGCGAGCGTCCGCGCGACCTGCTCCTTGGTGTAGCACTCGATGACGTCGGCGACCTTGAGATCGTTGAAGTTCTCGATGCCAATACCGCATTCGAAACCTTCGCGGACTTCGCGCACGTCGTCCTTGAAGCGGCGCAGCGACGCGAGCACGCCGTCGTAGATCTCAAC
>JBPCNJ010000027.1:0-6067 GCA_051001375.1 Gemmatimonadaceae bacterium | reverse complement strand
CGTTTAATGAGATTGACATGAGCGGGGTTATGTCTCTGCGTGAGCGAGTCAAGGAAAAAGTCGAGAAGCAGTATGGCGTGCGTCTTTCGTTCATGCCGTTCTTCGTACGCGCTGCGTGTATCGCGCTAAAGGACTATCCTATCGTCAATGCGCAGCTCGAAGGCGATGAGATCGTGTACAAGAATTATGTGAACATGGGGATCGCGGTCGCGTCGGATCAGGGACTTGTGGTTCCAAATATCAAGGATGCGGATCGGAAAGGACTGCTCGATATCTCCCGCGACATCGCCGCTGTGGCGAAGAAGGCGCGTGACGTGAAGTTGACGATGGATGATCTGACCGGCGGCTCGTTCACCATCACCAATGGCGGCGTGTTCGGATCGCTCGTATCGACGCCGATCATCAATTATCCGCAGGTCGCAATCCTGGGACTGCACAAGATCCAGGAGCGGCCTGTCGCGATCGACGGAAAGGTGGAGATCCGTCCGATGATGTACGTCGCGCTGTCGTACGATCATCAGATCATCGACGGTCAGGCCGCGGTGCTCTTTCTCGTCAAGGTAAAGGAGTTGATGGAAGATCCCGCGACGATGCTTATCGACTGATGCGTGTAGCCGTTTATTGCGGCGCCAATCCAGGAACGTCGCCGGAGTACGTGTGTGCCGCGCAGCAGCTGGGTGAGCGACTCGCCCGTGCCGGCATCGGGGTCGTGTATGGTGGTGCATCACGCGGGCTGATGGGCGCGCTGGCCGACGCGGCGCTTGCCGCGGGCGGCGAGGTGATTGGAGTATTGCCCCGTTCGCTCAGCCATCGCGAGATCGCGCACGGCGGCCTCACCGCTCTGCACATTGTGGAATCGATGCACGAACGGAAGGCGTTGATCAGCGAGACGTCCGACGCGTTCGCGGTGCTCCCTGGCGGCATGGGAACGCTGGACGAATTCTTTGAGGCGTGGACATGGGCCCAGATCGGCATTCACTCAAAGCCGATCGCGCTGTTAGACATCGGTGCCTTCTATCAGCCGCTGTTGTCTTACTTGCGTACGGTTGTCAACGCGGGTTTTCTCACGCACGAGCGATTGGAGTCACTCGTCGTGTGTCCGGATGTTGACACTTTCATAAACTTCTTGGCTGCGCCGCGCGGTGACGCCGGACTCAATTCCTTATGACAAACTGCGACGTCATCATCATTGGCGGCGGACCGGGCGGGTACGTGGCCGCCATTCGCGCCGCGCAGCTCGGACTCAAGACTGTCTGCGTCGAGATGGACAAGACACTCGGCGGCACCTGTGTCAACGTCGGCTGCATTCCGTCGAACGCACTGCTGACTTCGACCGAGCACTACGAATTCGCTCGGCTGCACGCGGCCGAGCACGGCGTGAAGATCGAAGGAGTGACGGCCGACCTCGGGACGATGATGCGGCGCAAACTGGACGTGGTTGCCGCGAATACCAAGGGCGTGGAGTTCCTGTTCAAGAAGAACAAGGTTACCTGGGCCAAGGGGCGCGGCACGCTGCGCAGCGGCAACGTTGTAGATGTGGCCGCCGACGATGGAACGGTAACGCAATATCAGGCGGCGGACGTGATTATCGCGACTGGATCGGTGCCGATCGAACTGCCGTTTCTCAAGTTCGATGAGGAGCGTGTTCTATCCAACGTCGGCGCGCTGTCCATCCCAGAAGTGCCTAAGCATCTCATCGTGATTGGCGGCGGTGTCATCGGTCTGGAGCTAGGCTCCGTTTGGCGCAGACTTGGTGCGAAGGTGACGATCGTGGAGCTTGCGCCCTCGATCCTGCCAGGAATGGACGACGATGTGGTGAAGGAAGCCGATAGGATCTTTCGGAAGCAAGGGCTGGAGATCCGTGCGGGAACGCGCGTGACCGGTGGCCAGCGGGATGGCGACGATGTCTTCGTAGATATTGAGAAGGACGGCGCGAAAGAGAGGCTGAAAGGAGATTACGTGTTAGTCGCAGTCGGGCGGAAGCCTTCGCTGACGGGGATCGATGCCGCTGCACTCGGGCTGGCTCTGGGCGAGCGCGGCGCGATTGCCGCCGATGCGCAGCTGCGGACGAACCTGGATCACGTCTATGCCATCGGCGACGCCGTGGGTGGAAAGCTGTTGGCGCACAAGGCGGAAGAAGAAGGGGTGATCGCCGCTGAGGTGATCACCGGCCACTCCGTACACATGGACTACAAGTCGATGCCCGCGGTGGTGTACACGCATCCCGAGATCGCGACGTGTGGCTTCGCCGAGCACGAGGTGAAGGCGATGGGACGCGCTTACAAGGTCGGGAAGTTCCCGCTGTCGGCCAACGGCCGCGCGCGCACGATGGCCGAGACACAGGGTTTTGTGAAGTTCGTGGCGGACGCCGACAGCGACGAGATCCTGGGGTGTCACATAGTGAGCGTTGACGCGGCCGATCTACTGCAGGAAGTGGTGCTCGCGATGGAGTTCCGCGGCTCCAGCGAGGACATCGGAATTACAGTGCATCCACATCCGACGTTGTCCGAGGCGGTGAAGGAAGCGGCGTTGGCGGTAATGGGGCGCGCAATCCACATTTAGCGCGGTCGCGTCATCGTATGAGCTTCTCTACCAAAGCTCATTAACGCCGGGAGCTCTTCGTTCGTCTACCATAGCGACCACCTGAAGAGACTAATAGAATGCCTCGTAACGCATGGTACTGGGCGTGCGCGTACCTCGCGGCCGCACCCTCGGTCGCGCTCGCGCAACGCTCCAAGACTCACCCGACTGTGCCCGCTTCGGCGGTAGTAGCGGGGCCGACAGTCCGCGAGCAGACCGCGGACCAGCAGGCGATGCAGGTACTCAATCGACTCGCCTTCGGGCCTCGTCCCGGCGAGGCAGCGGACGTCCGCAAGATCGGCGTGGACCGGTGGACTGAGCAGCAGCTCCAGCCAGAGCACATCAACGATGCGCCGATGGACCAGCTCATTGCCCGGTATCCGATGTTGGCTCAGAGCCAGCCCGAGCTAGCCGCGCAGTACGCAGTGGCTCAGAAGGAGCGACGCGAGATCAAGCGCGAAAAGGCGGATACCACTGGACAGGCTGCAGCACCAGTTGCGGGCAATGTTGATGTCGCAGCATTGAAGCAGATTCAGAAGCAACGCGTGCAGTTGGTTGGCGAGTTGTCGTCAGCGCGGATCGCACGCGCGGTCGCGAGTAATCGGCAGTTGCTCGAGGTAATGACCGACTTCTGGGAAAATCACTTCAATGTATATGCACGCAAGAACGCGATCGAGCCGTACTATCTGGCCGATTACGATCGCACGATCAGGGAGCACGCGTTCGGTAAGTTTCGTGACCTGCTGGGCGCGGTGGCGCATTCGCCGGCGATGCTGGTGTACCTGGACAATGCGCAGAGCCGCGCCAATCCGGGCCAGCCGACGCTGCCCGCTCAACGCGCACAGGGATTCATGGCACGCGGAGAACGCGGAGGACGCGGACTGGATGTGGAAGAGGTTATCCGGCGGAGAAATCTCAATTCGCAGCAGGCGACACAGCTCCGCCAGTTCGCCGCGAACGCAAAGAAGAATGGCGGTCTGAACGAGAACTACGGGCGCGAGCTACTGGAGCTGCACACGCTCGGCGTGGATGGTGGCTACAGCCAGCAGGATGTAATCGAGGCAGCACGCGCGCTTACCGGTTGGAGCGTACGGTTCCCAGCACAGGGCGGCGGGTTTGTATTCCGTCCCGAGTGGCATGATGCAGCAGCCAAGACTTTCATGGGACATCAGCTGCCAGCCGGTCGCGGTGAAGCAGACGGCGAGCAGATTCTCGACATCGTGGCGCGCAGTCCGGCCACGGCTCACTTCATCGCACTCAGACTAGCCCAGCGTTTCGTGAGCGACTCGCCTTCTACCGCACTCGTGAATCGCGCCGCTCAGCGCTTTCTCAGCACCGATGGCGACCTCCGCGAAGTGGTCCGTATCATTGTGACGTCGCCCGAGTTCTTCGCCGCGACTGCATACCACTCCAAGGTAAAGTCGCCCTTTGAGGTTGCGGTGAGCGCCGCACGCGCGTTGGGAGCGCAAGCGGATACGACGCCGATAACGGCGATCGCCGTCGCGTACCTGGGCGAGCCGATCTTTGGGCATCAGGCGCCGGACGGATGGCCCGAGACGGGCGGGTCGTGGATGAACACGGGCGCGATCCTGAACAGAATCAACTTCGGGATGGCGGTCGCGGCGAACAGGCTGCCGGGAGCCAGCTTCCAGAATCTTCCGGGCGCTGACTCTCTGATGGCGGCACCGCGCACGCAGCAGGTCGACGCCGTGGTCGCCAGCATTCTGGGTGGCGCGGTCTCGCCCGACACGCGCAAGATCCTGGTGAGCGGTGACCATCCGTTGGCTCAGAGTGCGGCGCAGCAGGCAGCGGAACAGCAGACGGCAGCCAGCACGGCAAATGCGGCTGGCGCGAGCGACATGGCCGCTACCAGCGCCCCCACAAGCATGACTGATATGAATGCGAACGCTGGCGCCGATGGCATGGCTCCGCGGGTCAAGGGCGCCGGCAAGCAGGGGCTCAATCTGGGCATCCGCGGTGCAGGCCGGAACGGGATCGTAGGTGCGCCGCCGCAGCTAACGGGCCTGGCGCAGGTAGTGGGACTGGCACTCGGCTCGCCCGAGTTCCAGCGCAGATAGGGCACGGCTCGAACCGCGCCACCATCAACAGGAATCAATCATGGAACGCAGAGCATTCGTTAAATCCGGCGCACTCGCGCTCGTCACCCTTGGGCTGAGCCCGAGCTTTCTACGCCGCATGGCGTATGGCATGGATTTCAAGAACGTGCCCAAGGGCAAGACGTTGGTCTGCCTCTTTCAACGTGGCGCCGCGGACGGGCTGAACGTGCTCGTTCCACACGGTGAGAAGGCGTACTACGATCTGCGACCCACGATCGCCGTTGCGCGCCCGGGCACAGCTGCCGGCTCCGCCATCGATCTGGATGGATTCTTCGGGCTGCATCCTTCCCTCGCGCCACTCAAGCCGCTGTGGGACCAGAAGCTGCTGGCGCCAATCCACGCCGTGGGAAGTCCGAGCTCGTCCCGGTCGCACTTCGATGCGCAGGACTTCATGGAGACGGGGACGCCGGACGTGAAGGGAACATCCGACGGGTGGCTCAACCGCTTGCTCGCCGTCGAGGGAACGTGCGAGCAGTGCACGAAGACGCCGTTCCGCGCGATCGCGCTGGCGCCACAGACTCCGCGCATACTGGATGGCCCATCCGAGACCATCGCCATGAACTCACTCGGCGAGTTTTCTGTGCGCACGACAGGAAGCGAAGCGCAGCGGCTCGAAGCGCTGTATCGCACCGGCAGCGCTGATCTGGTGCATGGCGCCGGACAGGAGATGTTCGACGCGGTCAAACTCATGAGGTCGGCCAACCCGCAACAGTACGCGCCTCGCAACGGAGCGCAGTACCCGCGGTCGCAGTTCGGCCAGCGCCTGATGCAGATCGCGCAGCTCATCAAGTCGAAGGTCGGTCTTGAGGTGGCGTTCGCGGATGTTGGCGGTTGGGACACGCATGTGAACCAGGGCGGCGGCACCGGCCAGCTCGCCGCACGGCTGGACGATTTCTCCAGATCCATCGCGGCGTTCGTGCAGGACATGGGCGACCAGATGAACGACGTTATGGTGCTGACAATGTCCGAATTCGGGCGCACCGCGCACGAGAACGGCAACCGCGGCACCGATCACGGTCACGCGACGGCGTTCTTCGTCCTGGGCGGCGGAGTCAGGGGTGGCAAGGTGTACGGCAAATGGCCGGGCCTGCAACCCGAACAGTTGAACGAAGGGCGTGATCTTAAGCTGACGACCGATTTCAGAACCGTGTTCAGCGAGGTCGCCGTGAAGCATCTCGGCGCAACCCGGGTAGAAAAAATTTTCCCGGGATACGCGGGCGGGTCACAAGGGTGGCTCGGGCTCGTGTGAGCGAAGCGAGAGAGACGAGAGCAGGGAGAAGTGGGGGGGGGGGGGGGGGGGGGGGGGGAGAGGGGGCGGAGAGCGGAGGGGGGGGGGGGGAAGAGGGGGGGGTGGGAGTAACGGTAGCGGA
>JBPCNJ010000026.1:0-9651 GCA_051001375.1 Gemmatimonadaceae bacterium | reverse complement strand
GGCGTTCTCCTTTCCGCACCGCTTGGCGGTCTGGTCGCGCTTTGGTTATCTGGAACGGCGTTTTCCGTGTCGTCCGGAATCGGATTTCTCGCGCTGTTCGGTGTGTCGGTGCAGACCGCGGTCGTGTACATCTCGTACGCAAACGAGCTTCGGATAGATGGACTGGGAATCGCCGAGGCGACGCGACAGGCGGCGCTTCTTCGGCTTCGACCAATCATGATGACTGCACTCGTCGCGGCGCTCGGTCTTCTACCGGCGGCATTCTCCACGGGTGTGGGTTCGGATTCACAGCGACCGTTCGCGCTCGTGATCGTGGGCGGACTCTTTTCCCGTCTCCTGATCAGTGTGTTTCTGATGCCGGTGCTGTACTTCGCGGCTGCCCGCGAGGGGGATCACCTGGAAGTGTAGGCATCTTTCGAGTGAAACCAGGTGCGATCGTAAGCGCGGGGCCGGCGAGTACTTCAGGGTCTGTCTACACGCGAACCAGGTGAGACATTGCCCGTTCGGCTTACTGCATACACGCGCACGTCCACCGGCGCAGGCACCCCGCGACCAGCGAGCAGGTGAACGCGCTCGCTGCCCGGAATCACTCGCGTTGTCCATCCGGAGTCGGACCGTTCCTGGACCACCCAGAGCCAGGTCGGAACCGCAGTATCAACGGGCGCAAGATCCAGCAGTAAGTCTCCGGATGCGCCGTCACGCCTTGCGATTACGGCCGGTCGCTGTGGCGTGGGCTCGTGCAGCCACGGTGAGGCGGGGATCACCGCGGGGCCGGTGTACACGTCGCGCACGAGGCGCTCGTCCAGACTGTCGGGGTCTTGCTGAAAGACCTTCGCGCTGAAGAATACGTTTCCCGTGGCGCCGGCCTGCGCGCGCGTGAGCTGGAGCTGGTCCAGGATCTCGGCCGCGCCGCGGCCGCGTGGCGCGGTGTCGCGCGCGAGATCGGCGTACACGCCGGGCCATATGTTGCGGCCGGCGCTGTTCTGCTCCACCCACCAGTTGAGCAGAACGGGATAGCTCTGTGCCTTCTTGGCGATGGGCCAGTAGAGTTGTGGCGTGAGATAATCGACCCAGCCTGCCTGGAGCCACTTGCGAGCGTCAGCGTATAGTTTGCTGTACGAGTCGAAGCCAACGATCTGCGGCGGATTTCCCGTGCGCCAGATTCCAAACGGGCTGACACCAAACTTGACCCACGGTTTGACGTCGTGCACCTCGCGGCTCATGCGCTGGACGAACGCGTCAACGTTGCTCCGGCGCCAGTCCGCGCGCGAGAGTTTGCCGCCGCTGCGAGCGTAAGCGGCCCACGTTGTCGCATCGGGGAAGTCGAGCGCGCGTCCGGCCGCGTCGTCTTCCGGGTATGGGTAGAAGTAGTCGTCGATGTGCACGCCGTCCACATCGTACCGCCGCACAACGTCCACCACGGCGCGAATGGAACGCGAGACGACCGCCGAATCGCCCGGGTCGAGCCAGAAAGACTTAGCGTACTTACGCACCAGATCTGGACGCTCCCTGCTCACGTGCGATGGTGACGTGCTGCCGGGGCTTCCAGGAAATAGCGCGCGATATGGGTTGAACCACGCATGCAGCTCCAACCCACGCGCGTGTGCCTCGCGCACCGCGAACGCGAGTGGATCGTAGAACGGCTCCGGCGCGCGCCCCATCTCGCCGGTGATGAATGGCGACCACGGCTCGTACGTGGAGCTGTACAGTGCATCTGCCTGAGGACGGACCTGGAACACCACCGCGTTCATCCGGAGCGCGACAGCTTTGTTCAGAATCGCGAGCAGCTCTGCCTGCTGCTCCCACGTGCTCAGTCCCGGACGCGACGGCCAATCGATATTCGCGACCGTCGCAATCCACACGCCGCGGAACTCGCGCGTGATAGGCGGTGGCGCGGTATCCACCGGCATCGCATACGGCGGCACAGCGCGCGTCTGTGCTGCCAGAGCGTGGGGAGATGCTGCCGACAATAGCGATGCGGCTACAAAGACCGCCGCGAGCGTCCTCTTCAATGCGAGAGGGGCACTGTTCATTCCAACTCCAAGATGTGTCGTGTGAATCGGGTGCGAAGCGCGCACGGGTCATTCGTCTACATAGCTGCGAAGCAGGGCCAACATGCGTGTGTCCGTCGCCTCGGCGTCGTCCAGCTTGGGTGTTTCGAGAACCTTGGCGACTGCCGCCAATCGCTGGTCGGTCATCAGGCGCCTGAACGGAGCTTCACCGAGTGCACCTTCCGCTATCAGCTCATGCCTGTCCTTGCGTGAGCCCAGCGGGTGCTTTGAGTCGTTCAAATGCATCATGCCAAGTCGGTCGAGTCCAAGGACGGTTTCGAAGTCCGCGATGACACCGTCGGGGTCGGACACGAGATCATGGCCGGCCGCATACACGTGGCATGTTTCAATGCACACGCCGACGCGCCCGCGCTGCTCGATGGCAACGCGGTCGATTATATCACGGAGCTCTTCGAAAGTCGCGCCCAAAGCCGTTCCGCTCCCGGCGGTGGTCTCCAACAGCAGCTTGACCGTGCCCGGGACCCGCTCGAGAGCCTCGGTGATCGAATCCGCGTTGCGTGCGACACCGCTGTTGCGCTCGTCCATGTAGTTGCCTGGATGCGACACAAGGAAATGAATTCCCAGCGCGTCGCACCGACGCAGCTCGCACATGAACGATGCCAGCGACCTGGCACGCAGATCCTCTTTGGGCGATGCCAGATTGATGAGGTAGCTATCGTGCGCGCTGACCGCGGCAACTCCGGAGTCCGCCATTGCGGCAACGAAGGCCGTGACCTCCGCCTCGTCGCACTCGCGCTCACGCCACTGGTTTGCCTGCTTTGTGAAGAGCTGCATCGCCGTGCCAGCGAGCGCCTTCGCACGGACGGGGGCGTTGTGCGTTCCACCAGCTGATGAGACGTGAGCGCCGAGCATGTGTATGGTACGTGTTGTCACACGCACCGCCAATCAGTGCGCACCGCGAAGCCAGGTTGTCGGATCCACCGCCGGCCCGCCGTGCCGAATTTCGAAGTGCAGGTGCGGCGGCAGGTCGGGGTCCGACATCCCGACTGCGCCGACAACCTCACCCTTGGCCACGTGGGCGCCCTTGGCGACGGCCATGCTGCTCAGCGACCCGTACACCGAGTAGTCACCCGCGCCGTGCTCAACAATGACCGTCTCGCCGTACGTACCAAGCGGGGCAGAGAGCACCACATCCCCTGCGGCAACGGCATGGACGGCGGTACCAGTTGCGGCCGCTATGCCGATGCCGTTCCAACGCGTCGTGGTGTTGTTCGGATTTATCACTCGTCCGAAATTGTAAACGATATTGCCGTCGACCGGCCAGGCGAGCGTACCGTAGTCGGACGTGCGGATGGAGCTGGCGCCGCGCGCGACGGCGCTGGACCGGGACGTCGCGCGGCGCCGCTCGGTCTCGATCGACGCGATGATGTTATTGAGCCGACCTTCGCTCTTGCGGATCTGCGCCAATCGCTGCTGCGTTTTCTTGGCGTCCGCCTGAACTCGAACGAGGCTCTGCTGCTGCTGTCGCTGGAGCAGTACCAGGCGACCCTCTTCCTTCTCCTTCTCGGAGCGGTTGTCGCGTACGTCGCCCTGCAGGTTGACCAACTGTCGTTGTTTCCCGCGGATGCTGGTACGGAGATCCTCGACGCGCTGGAGCAGCGCGCGGTCGCGCACGGCGATCTCGTGCAGATACGTGTAGCGCGCGACCAGCTCGCCAAACGAGTCGGCGGAGAGCATGGCCTCGACATCGAACAGGGGGCCGCGCTTGTAGATCTCTATTAATCGGTGCCGCAGAACCGCACGCTTGGTGGTGGCCTCATCCTGCGCCCGGACGAGGTTTCCCGAAGTCTGTTTCACTTCGTCGTTGATGTACACGAGCTGATTGTCGAGGGAGCTCACCGCGCGCTGCGTGACGTCGTGCTGCCGGTTGATGTTGTGCAGCTCATCGGTGATCGAGTGCGCACTGGACTGCAACTTGTCCATCTTCGCCTGCAGCGCGTCGCGCTCCTTGCGTATGCGCGCCAGCTCCTCGCGGTTGTCGCGTAGACGAGCATCGGCGGCCGTGGTCTGTACGGCAGGCTGTGCGGGCGCCTGAGCCGACATCACCAACGGCAGGGCCAACGAAGAGACCAGCAGCAGCGCCGCCGCCGCGACCGTACCGTGCTTCAGGTGCTTCACAGGCGGCGCAGGTGCCTACCCACGGCGAACGTACTACCGAGCAGCCCGATCAGAGAGCCCCCCACCACGCCCAGCGTTGCGAGCTGCGGGTCGAAGAAGCTCGTGCGCAGGAAGGAGTGGCTAATCGCGCTGTTAGTCCCCCAGGTGAGCGCGAGGGCGAGCAGACCGCCAAGTACACCTTGAAAAAAACCTTCGAGCAGGAAAGGCAAGCGAATGAAACCGTTCGTCGCTCCGACGAGTCGCATGATGGAGATCTCTTTCGCACGCGCCAGGACCATGATACGAATGGTTGCACCGATGATGATCACTGCCACAGCCGCGAAGGCGAGCCCGAGTCCGGTGCCCACCAGTGTGGCAATTGTGCGGAGCCGATACAGCTTGGCGACCCAGTCCTCGCCATAGCGCACGTCGTCAACGAAGTCGTACGATTTCACACGGTTGGCGACAGCCAGCACGGCCGTCGGGTCGCGGAACCCGGGCTTGAGCCGGATATCAAGTGACGCCGGAAGCACACCGGGCTCGAAAACATCGCTGAACTCGCCGAGCTCGCGCCGAGCACGCACGAGCGCGTCTTCGGGCGACACGTAGGTGACAGTCAGAACTTCTGGAAAGGCGTGGATGTCGCCCATGGCCGCGCTGGAAGCCTCCACCGGTGTTCCATCCGCAACGAACGCGCGGATTTCAACGTGGTCTTCGACCGCCTGAAGCGCCTGGCGAATGTTGATGGCGACGAGCCCGAAGAGTCCGAAGGCAAAAAGCGAGAACGCGATCGTAACCACGCCCAGCGTGCTGAGGAGCGGTGCTCTCCGAAACGCAGCCAGTGCTTCGCGCAGCGCCATCATAACTCGTCGTACTCTTCGAACCGGTCCATGCGTGGCGCCATCTCCGGCGTCGATCTATCGTCACACTTGGGCTCGCCATCAGGCGCACCAATAGGCTCGCCGTTGGGCTCTCGCCTTGGTACCGGTGTCTCGGCGCTGTCGAACACGATGCGTCCGTGATTGAGCTCGATGGTTCGGTACTCCGTGCGACGGATGAGATCGAGATCGTGCGTGGCCATGATCACCGCGGTGCCGGCGGCGTTGATCTCGCGCAACAGTTGGAAGACGCCGCGCGTCGCACGCTCGTCCAGATTCCCGGTTGGCTCATCGGCGATGACGATGAACGGGTCGTTCACCAGCGCGCGTGCAATCGCGACGCGCTGCTGTTCGCCTCCGGACAGCTCGCGTGGATACGCCGTTCCCTTTGCGGCAAGGCCCACCTGTGTGAGCGCGCGCGAAACCTTCGGCCTGATCGACTCGCGCGGTGCGCCGGTCACTTCCAGCGCGAACCCGACGTTGGCTTCCGCGGTACGATCTTCCAGCAGACGGAAATCCTGAAACACGATCCCCAGCTGTCGGCGCATCTTGGAGACGTCGCTCGGGCGCGCCTCACGCGAGCTCACGCCACTCACCCACACGTCGCCCGCGGTGGGCCGTTCGTCCATATAGATCATCTTGAGGATGGTGGACTTGCCAGCGCCGCTCGGGCCGGTGAGAAAGACGAACTCACTCTTGTGCAGCTGGAACGACACATGGTTGAGCGCAACACCGCCGCGACTGTATTCCTTTGCGACGTTCAAGAACCTGACTAAACTCACTGCAGGGCCTGCTCGAAATCCGCTATGATGTCACCCACGTCCTCGATCCCGATACTGAACCGCAGGAAGCCGTCTGGAATGCCGATGAGCGCCCGATCTTCGGGCGTCAGGTGCGCGTGCGAGGTATACCGTGGCTCGCTTACCAGAGTGTCCACGCCGCCCAGGCTCGGCGCGTGAGTGATTAGTTGAAGGTTCTGAAGAAAACGCTCGGCCGCCGGTCCGGCGCCCGCAAGCTCGACGGCCATCATGCCCCCGTAGCCGTCGAGACACTTTTCCGCGATTGCGTGGTCCGGGTGCGACGCAAGGCCGGGGTAGTGCACGGCGGAGAACTCGGGACGACTCTCGGCCCAACGCGACAGTGCGAGCGCGTTGTCGTTCTGCCGTCGGACGCGAACGTCCAGCGTCTTCAATCCGCGCTCGAGAAGCCAGACCGCGAACGGATCGGGCGACTGGCCCCACACGATCATCTTGCGACGGACCTCGTCGATGAATGGTGCGGTTCCGATCACTGCACCGCCGAGGATGTCGTGATGGCCGTTCAGGTATTTGGTCGTGGAGTGGATGACGACATCGGCGCCGTGCTCCAACGGGCGAAAGTTCACCGGGCTGGCAAAGGTTGAATCCACGACCAGCGCCACGCCTTCGCTCTCGGCGAGATTGGCCAACGCGCCCAGATCCAGCACTCGGCACGTCGGATTCACCGGTGACTCGACGAAGATTGCGCGGGTCGTCTGCTTGAGTGCGCGTCGCCACGTCCGCGGCGAAAGCGGATCGATGAGGGTTATGTCGATGCCCATTCCCGCCAACTCCTCGGTGAAGAGCTTGTGCGTTCCACCGTAGATCCACGAGCTGGCGAGCAGGTGGTCGCCCGGTCTGAGCAGTGCCAGCATGGCGCACGCTGTGGCGCCCATGCCGCTCGACAGCGCAACGGCGGCCTCGCCACCATCGAGCATCGCGAGTCTACGCTCGACTAGCTCCACGTTGGGGGTATTGCCGTACCGGCTGTATTTCAGACCTTCCCCTGTCCCGAGTTCCTGGACGAAGCTCACGGACTACGTTATAGGCGTCACTACTGGATCGCCGCTCGCGCGGTGCGCCTCGCCGCCGTGAACGGGGATTGTGGGACGTCTCATGCGAGCGTGCGCTTGGAGGGGGAGGGCGAAGGGGAGGAGTCGAGGTCAGGTTTTACGACGCGGACCTGCTCAGACAGGACGACCCCGGGGATATCGCGCAAGGAGCATGAGTACCCCGGAATGTCATCGTCGATCACAACTTCTCCGAGCTGCTGCCCGCGCGATCCCTGCACCCACGCAAGCTCGCCGTCGGTTAGGAGACGTACCGTTGCGTCCGCGGTACAGATCCGGACCTGTGGGCCGCGGTCCGGATCGCCGCGGCGCGTTGCGATGTATTCGACTACCGTAAGCTCGGGTTGGAAGCTGCCGATGGACGGGACGGGGGGCTGTGATGATTTGAAGAACCGCATTGATGCGTGACTCGGGTGGCTCAGTGCGTGACTGCGACGTATGAGTTGGTGTCGGCCTCGTGCGAGGCGAGTGACATTCCATGACGTTCGAGCACAACGTCAATGGCTTCGATGTGCGACTCGCTCAGTCCGCTGAACACGAAGGGAGGGGTCCCCTCGATCCGCTGCATCACCAGCTTGGCCACTATCTCGTCCGCGCAGGAGAAGTCCATCATTCCTACACGCGAGAAGTCGATAACCGTAACGGCCAGGGGGGAATTCGTCTGTATCTGAGCCTCGATGAACGAGCGTACCGCGACCCCCGTGGGCCTGGTGACAAGATTGGAGAAACGCTCTGATACTGCCTGGCGAAGCACGCTGCTGACGTCGATGCGGTTCTTCATCATCCGTCGACGCGCTCCGGAATGGTGACCTGGATCTGCGAGCCGGGAAACTGCGGAAGCTGTTCACGCAGCGGGACATCCTCGTCCCAGCTCGGGACGATAGCGAGGCGCGATGTGCCGCTCCGGACGGAGAATTTGCCGTCCCACTTGGCTATGAAACGACGCACGCCTGCCAGACCTTGACCGCGACCTGGATCCCTGAAGCGACTGACGCCACGCATGACGGCCTCCTCCAGCGCCATCCCGTCGTCCCACCGGTCCGAGCGCGGGCGCCCCTGCGCCGATTCGAGCGACCGTCTGAATCCCATGCCGGCGTCGCACACAGCGATCACCACGACGCGCCGTCCAAGCCGCTTCTGCCACCGGTATGTCTGCACCGCAACCCAACCGCCGCGTCCCGCATGCTCAACAATGTTCTGGCATGTCTCGGAAAGCGCCATAGTGAATCGCATCGTGGCTGCCGCGTCCAGCTTGAGCTCGGTCATCAGAATCGCCTGCGCCTTCTGCTGAACGCGATCGACAACCGTGTGAACGTCCTCACTGCCCGCCACTGGCGTAATCTCGAGCAGTACGGTGGACTCGTTCTGCCGAGTTCGTGGCACGCTTCCCTTGAGATCAAACAGGTCACCGGCGTGCCGGAAAAATCCCGTTCGAGCCCAGTACGAGGCGGTGTCGTCGGCCTCAGGCACGGCCAGACTGGGCCGCTCGAGCCGCGTCTGCGCCAGCGTGAGCAACGCCGTCAGGCCGTACGGCGAAGCCCAGCGCGTGTGTCTGGCATCGAGGAGAATTTTGTCGTCTGGCTGGAGCCGCGACAGCGGCTCGAGGATCTGCTCGAACGTGGCGTCGTCCAACGAAGGTGGGACGGTTATAACAGTCGTCACGCTAGAGTGATCTCTCCTCTTAGATAGCTGGCGAGGCCGGTGGCCCCGCGGTGATCCACATTTCGCGCCGCGGCGCGCATTGCGGCGTCGGTCGCGTTGCCTAACATATCACCGGCGAGCAGTCGCGCGAAATAGGTTGCTCCCCAAACATCGCCACATCCCGTGGGATCACCGCGTGAACCGCGTCCCGTCGGCACGGCCGGCACTCTCGCTGTGCGGATCGCGCCGCCAATCGCGCCAGCCGCTGACAGATGTGTCCGGTCTATATCGGACAGCCGTTCAAAGCCCGGCGCCGCGAAGTAGACGACGCCGAGCGGACCCACGGTCACATTTATGACGCTAACTCCGCCGGCCATTGCGGTTGCCGCGAGAGCGAGCGAGTCCGGCGCTAGCAGCTGCATCTCTTCTTCGTTCACCTGTAATAGATCGAAGCAGTGCATCCATCCGGTAACGTTTGGAATCGGATGCGGAACACGCAGGCCGTCGGTGTTCACGGCGAGCACCAGCGAGTGCAGGTCACAGTAAATTGGGCCGGCGAAGTTCTGTCGCACCAACTGCGCTGTCTCCAGATCCAGCTCGAAGCCGCTAATGAGATTCACATACAGCGCGTCGATGCCGTGCAGCAGCGGCTTGAGTCCGAGCCAGTGCCAGCCGGGAATGCCGCCGCTGAGATGTTCCGTTCTCCGGTCGCTGCTCTGATATCGAAGGGTGACGCGATTGTTAGGATACGGTACTTCGATGAGCGCGGCGTCGCGTGCTAGTCGTCGGAGAGTGCCGATCCAGTCGCGTGCCGCGAGCGCGAGGTCACTGCCGACTTTGATGATCGGTACGATCTCCCAACCTTCGGCGAGTGCTGCATCCAGTGCGGCAAGCGCGTACGTGATTCCGCCCCATTCCTGAATCGGCGTCTGTGCCGGATCTCGCCCATGGATCTCGTCCCACACAAACGTGCCGATCACGCCCACGCGGTACCGCGCACTCACAAACCCACCGTCGTGTGTAGGGGCGACCGGCGGTCGCCCGCACGCTCACCCGTCGTACCATATCCGTCGCGCGCGCCGGGCGGTGTACCACG
>JBPCNJ010000025.1:0-16521 GCA_051001375.1 Gemmatimonadaceae bacterium | reverse complement strand
AAGCGGCCGATGGAATTGTGCAGATTGCCGACCGCTAGCACGGTGTAATTTGGAGCCCATCCGTCGTAGAAGCCGTGGGTCCACACGCCGGGCAGACCGCGCCGCGTCAGCTCAGTGATCTCCTGATACGCCAGCGTATGCCACTCGTCGATCACGATCGGATCATACTCGTCGTTGTATGGTCCCGTGCCGGTGCTGGTGTAGAGGAATGGAACCGATTCGTGCAGGTCGTGCACCACCAACGGCTTCCAGTGCAGAAAAGCTGACATCACGTTCTGCGATAGCTTCTGCGACAATACGATGCCATCGCGGTTGTTGTCATGCGCCGTGTACTTGCCCCAGTACAGCAGCGGGACGCCCTGAGGACCGAGCCCCAAGCGCTGCGACTCACCGTACGCGTCTACCTCGCGGTCGCGCCCGTCGGTCTCGGTGGTTGGCGTAATGAGTGTTATAACACCCGACCTTATTCCCCTGACATAATCGCCCTCGTCCACCGCGAGACGGTACGCCAGCTCCATCAACATCTCCGGACTGCCAGTCTCGGGCGAGTGGATGGAACCCGTTAGCCAGTAGATGGGCTTCGCGTTGCGCAGTAGCCGCGTGCGGGTCGCCGTGTCCAGTCCACGCGGATCGGCCAGTCGCGACATCGTATTTCGATATTCGTCCAGCTTGCCAATAGTCTGCTCATCCGCGATCGCGACGACGATCATCTCGCGCCCCTCATCGCTCATCCCGGCCGAGAATACTTTGACGCGGGGAGACGCGGCTGCGAGCGCGCGGAAATATTTGTTGAGATCCGCCACGCGGGAGAGCTTACCCAAGGTGCCGGGCACGTAGCCCAGCACTTTCAGTGGCGATGGCACTGTAGCAGAGTACGGCAACTGATCCACTAGCTCAGTGCTGAAGTGCCAGCGCGGATCCGTCGGCGTGAGCGCCTTTATCTGCGCGCTGTACGTACTGTCAATCGGCTGTGGGCTCTGCGCAGCCTGTGGGTTCTGCGCCCCGCTGAGCGAAGGAGCGCCGAATGCGATGGTGAGCGCGAGAGCAGCGCGTGTAATACGTGACGACGGCATGAGCGACCGATTGAGGTTGGGTTCGCTATAACATATCCCGCCGCGCGTGCGTAAGAAATGCGTCGACTTCCTCTGACGTGTTCGCGAACGAGCAGACGAAGCGGTACTCCGACCTGTCCGCGCGCCAGACGTGAAAGGATCCGCCTTTCTCCAGCGCTGATACCCGGTTGGGCGGGATGATTGCGAATACCTGGTTCGACTCCACTGGCTGGGTGATCCGCACTCCCGGAAGCGCGCTCAGGCCGTCGCCCAGACGTCGCGCCATCTCGTTGGCGTGGCGCGCGTTCTCCAGCCATGTGTCATCAGTCAATAGCCCGATTATCTGCGCGGCGATGAAACGCATCTTGGACGAGAGCTGCATCCCCTGCTTTCGTCGATAGCCGAACCCCTCCGCCAGCGCCGGATCGAAGAACACCACGGCCTCCGCGCAGAGAGCACCGTTCTTGGTGAAGCCGAACGACAGCACATCGACGCCGCAGTCCGACGACAGCTCACGCATGCCGACGCCGAGGGCCGCGGCCGCGTTGGCGAGGCGCGCACCGTCCATGTGAACGTACAGCCCAGCAGCGTGCGCCGCGTCGGCGAGTTCACGCACTTCCGCGGGTTGGTAGATGGTCCCGTATTCAGTCGCCTGTGTGATCGATATGACACGTGGCTGCACCTTGCTCTCCACGCCCTTGCCACCAAGCCTGGAGCGCATCGAGTCCACGGTGAGCTTCCCGTCGGGCGCGGGAACGGTCAGAAGTCTCGTGCCAAGGTGCCACTCCGGGGCTCCCGTCTCGCTCGCGTAGATGTGCGCTGTTTCCGGACAGATCACGCCTTCCCACGGCCGCACACAGCTACCGAGCGCGAGCACATTCGCGCCCGTACCCGTGAGGAGCAGCGATGGAATCGCGTGATCGCCCAGATGCCGCTTGATGAGTGCGATCGCCTCGGCGGTGTACGGATCGTCACCGTACGCCGGAGCCATACCGCTGTTCACGCGGGTGAGCTGTTCCATCACGCGCGGGTGCGCGGGTGCCCAGTTATCGCTGGAGAAGGTGGGGAACGGTGCGGTGCCTGCCGCCGAGTCTGCCGCGGTGTCTGCTTGCGTCATGCGAGGAATTGTGACTGATCACCCCTCCAGGGTCAAGCGCTCAGCAGGTAGCGCTAGTGAAAGCTACGCGCGCTATAGGTGAGCGCTCCGCCGTCCAACTGCTTGAATCTCTGGCCCACCACATTCATCACCGCCCCATCGCGCTCGAATTTCCCCTCCAGGATCACGAACTGCGCGAACTTGACGATATCGGTGTACTGCTCGGCGATCTTCTTCGGCACGACGATGTTGATGAATCCCCATTCATCTTCCAGCAATAGGAAGATCGTCCCTTTTGCGGTCACCGGTCGCTGTCGCACGGTGACAAGACCCGCCACCACCACACGCGCCCCATCACGCAGCCGTTCGAGATCCTCGCTCGCTGTGACCCCCGCACCACGCAGCCGGTCGCGCAGATGCTGCATCGGATGCCCGGTGATGCAGATCCCCGTTGCGTAATAATCCATGAAGATCAACTCACGCTCATCCAGCGGACGCGGGTCATACGGTGCACGATGTGCGGGCGCAAATGGAAGTCGGTCGCCAATTGCCCGCAATGCCTCCCACGCCGCGCGCCTGCGGTCAGGCTCCCACGAAGCAAATGCAGCCGCACGTGCTAGCTGCAGTGCTTCGGCACGCCCGAGCCCTACCCGTTCCACCACATCCGCAATTGAACTGAACGGAACCATTGCACTCGCATCACACAGCCGCTCGATGGTCCGCTGCCCGACACCACGGATGTGCCGCCACCCAATGCGCAAAGCTGGATTGCCTGAACCTTTCTGTTCATCCTGTCCGTTTTCCGTCGTACAGAACCTCGCACCATCACGCAGGCACGGCGGCCGTACCTCTATGCCGTGCCTGCGTGCATCGTGAATCAGGGTCGATGCCGGATAGAACCCCATAGGCTGCGCGTTCAACAATCCCAGATAGAAGTATGTGGGATAGCGGCACTTGAGATACGCCGTTGCGTACGCTATCAACGCGAAACTCCACGCATGCGACTCAGGAAAACCATAATTGGAGAACGTCAGCAGGTCCCTGCTGATCTGTTCGGCCACTTCCGGTAAGATGCGCGGCTCGACATCGGCGTTCTCGACCATGCGCCGAGTCAGCTCTTCCAGCACTTCGAGCAGCCGCTCCTTCTTTCTGATGTTGCCCATGGTTCGGCGCAACCGGTCCGACTCGGCCGGCGTGAAGCCGCCCAGCCTGGATGATATCGCCATCGCCTGTTCCTGAAAGATCGGGATGCCGTAAGTGCGTTTGAGAATGGGCTCCAATAGCGGATGAGCATAGTGCACCTCTTCCTGTCCTCGACGGCGGCGCGTGTACGGACGCACGAAGTTTCCCTGAATCGGTCCCGGCCTGATGAGCGCCACCTGCACGGCGATATCGTATATTACCTCCGGCCGCGTGCTCAGGATCGACGCTATCTGTGCCCGACTCTCGATCTGAAACATTCCGATAGTATCACCGCGCGAGACCATCGCGAATGTCTCGTCATCCTGCGGCAGACCGTACAGCTCCAGACGTCTCCCTGTTCGCTGCTCGATTGCGTCAAACGCATGCCGCACCTGCGCCAGCGCTCCCAATCCCAGAAAGTCGAATTTGGGAACACCGATGATGTCCAGATCATCCTTGTCGAACTGGATGATGGTGCGCCCCATGTTGGTGTGCTCGATGGGTAGATAATCGCCCAGCGGCGCCGATGACAGCACGAAGCCGCCCACGTGCGTGGAACGCATCCGCGGGACGCCATCGAAGGCACGCATCGCCGTGATGATCGCGCGTCCCCGTGCATTGGTCAGATCCAACCCGAAGCGCTTCGCCAGTGCATCCCGCACAACATCGGCGCCTTCGGCTGGATCGTACATGTGTAACCGCTTGGAGAGCTGAAGACTCAGCTCCGGCGGATATCCAAGCGCACGCATGGCGTCGAGAATCGCGTTCGGCGCGCGATACGTCTGCACGGTGCAGGTGATCGCGGAGTGCTCGCGCCGATAGCTGCCATACACGTAGTCGAGCACCTCCTCACGCCTGTCGTGCTCGATGTCCAGATCGATATCGGGCGCCTCAGTGTACTCGTCCTTGTTGGCGGGGATGCGCGACTCGGATAGAAACCGCTCGAACAGAAGCCCGTGCTTCACCGGATCGACCGCTGTAACTCCAAGACAGTAAGCGACAGCGGAGTTGGCCGCGCTGCCACGGCCCTGACATAGAATGTTCTTCTGCCGCGCGAAACGCACTGCATCCCACATCACCAGAAAAAAGCCAGCGAAGCCGAGCCGCCCGATAACGCCAATCTCGTGCTCGAGCTGGGAGCGCTGGGCATCGCTGAGATTGTCTACTCCCCCCCAACGCTCGCTTGCTCCTTCATAGACCCTGACGCGCAGGAGATCATTGGCATCGCCACCGAACTTGCCCGGGAAATCTGGTAGTGGCGGACGTAGCCAGCGCACCGAGAAGCCACACTCGCTGGCGATGCGCTCGCTCTGCTCAATTCCCTGCTCCCGTCCGGCCCAAATCCGCGCCATCTCGTCCGGCGACTTGAGCCGCCAGCCACCGTTGGAGTGCAGCAACCCACGAGCAGATGCGCCATCCAGATCGGTCCCGGCACGCAGCGATGTGAGGATCTCATGTACCAGACGGCTCTCATCATTCAAGTAACGTGGATTGCCTGCAATTACCCACGCTACCTTCGCGCGCTCCGCCAGATCGACCAACGCTCCAGCCAGCGCACTCTCGTCTCCATTACCACTGTGATGCTGAACCTCTACAGCAACGTGACCGCCAAACACTTCTCGCCATTCATGCAGCGTGCGCTCGGCATCGTCGCGATTACCATCCCGCAGCAGCGCCGCGATTCTCCCCGATGCGGGACCAGTGAGCAGGTGCAACCCCTCGGCGCGTTCCGCAACATATGACCACGGCACGTTCGGCATGCCGCGCCCACCCCGCTTGTTCGACGGCACCCAGTTGCTCAACGCACCAACACGCGATCGTGTAATCAATGATGCAAGATTGCGACAGCCGATACTGTCACGCGCTATCAGCGCCAGCGGCTTTCCATCCACACGCAACTCGGCCCCGACGATCAGCTTGATTCCCTGCTTATCAGCCTCGACCTTAGCGCGAGCGACAGCGCCCAGATCCGCGGCGTCAGTGATACCGATCGTGCTGTATCCGAGCACGGCTGCCCGCGCTATCAACGCCTCGGGCGAGATTGCGCCGTCGCCGAAGGAGAACGCGGTGTGCGCCCTCAGCTCTACAAAGGCCATGGCAGTCAGCTCAGTCCCACCATCCGTGCAGGTACCAGATGTCCGTTCTGGCCTCGCGGTACAACCACACCAGACCACCATCTTCCGTCACGCAGCGAAAATATTCTCGCGCATATGGATCGTCCCACCGCCCACCAGACACACGGTCAGGACCAGCCGCATCGATGATTGCGTGCGTGTCCCTACCATCGCGATATGAGTGTGGCAGCTCGTCACCGCGACGCTTCACGGTCGCCACGGTGACGCGCTGTGGCTCGGGGAGTAGCTGCAGGGTGAGTGCGGTATGTGACTGCTTGACAGAATGAACAGGATGAACAGGATTGGCGGAATTGGCAGCGTATTTCTGTGATTGCTCCATCACGCGCGCGGCCGATAGAGATGTCCACGATGTGCGCCTGTCCAGCAGCGGATGCGCGGTGTTCTCAGGCTCGACCACGATCGCGCCCTGATCGTCCATGAGTTGCGCCAGTGCTTGCTCAGCCGCGACTTCCGTGTGGGCGCCGCGGTCGAAGATGTCGGTCTGCCTGGCACCAATTCCTGATGTTGCATCGACACGCAGTGTGATTCCCGTCACCGCATCCGGCAATGCGATGCGGTCCAGCTCCAGGCGTACCATCCGCATCCAAGCGGTCTGGCTCGCGGTAGCACGCGCGGCGCGCATCGAGTGGTCGACCACGGTGCGATTCATCAGCGCAAATCTGAGTGTCACGACGAGCGCACCATCGCCACGTGACTTTAGCGCCTCACACACATTCCCGAACAGCGCGTTGATAACGAACACCAGCCGCTCAGCGCGCTTGATTGCATAGTCGGTCCACTCCAGCGCCGCCTCTGGGAGCGAGTGCGGGATCGGCCCGAAGATGATTCGCGGATCGTCCGCACGCGCGAGTCTCCAGAGCCTGGACCCCTCGGCGCCGAAGCGGATCTCCACTTCTTCACGCGTGAGCCGAGCGAGATCACGACATGATTCCACACCCGTGCCGGTGAGCAGATTGGCGAGCCCAGGCTCCGGACGCAGCACCGTAACGGGGAAGTGCGCCAGGAAATCGCCGTCATAACCATCGCGCACATACGTCACCGACTGCTGCGCGTGCCGAGCGGCTACCTCCGCGACAACAGGTGTGGCGGCAACGCCACAGCGCACGGTGCTCGCGAGTGCGTTGTGCGAGGTGAACGCATTTCTGATCCGCTCCGTGGTCTCGCGCACCGGCAGCCCACGCACGTCGGCCCACACGATGTCACCGTGTGCGGCGATACGCGGCACAATGGTGAGGAGTGGTGCGTGCAGCGTGGCCGGTGGCTCGGCCAGCCAGGCAGGATTGTACAGGCAGAGGAATGGCATTGCACCGATCACGATGTGACCACATATTTATGACCATAGATATATATGAATGACCAATGTCCAAATCCCCTACATACTCTCGTAAAGCCAAGCCGTCGCTCCCTGTGAAGGAAACCTCGACTGCACCCTACAATCCGCGGCCGAACCAGGAAGTAATGTCCGCCAGTCACTTCAAGGCACACTGCCTCGAAGTAATGGACAATGTCCGCGATACAAACCGGGAAGTCATCATCACCAAGTACAACATCCCCGTAGCCAAGCTGGTCCCGTTCAAGGATGACCAGCCTGGCATTATTGGTTTCATGAAGGGGACGGTGAAGATACTGGGAGACATTGTCTCGCCCGATCCGGAGTCGTGGGATGCGGACAGCTAGAGTCTGGAAGCCGATAGAGAAACCGGAGTTTGACGGTCCGATTCTCATCGACACCCACATCATGCTCTGGCAATTTGACGGACCGCTTTCTTCCATGTCGGACGCGAGCGTGGCACTCATCGAGCGCTGCAGCAGAGGGAGAAAGGGAGGAGTATTCGCCTCGGATATTTCCGTGTGGGAATTGGGAAACAAGACAGCGAAGAAGCAGTTGATTTTGCATATGACTTTGCCGGCGTGGGTTGCAGCTGTAGAGAAAGCTCCAGGGTTCAGCTTTCTACCCATCGGCAGAAACGTGCTACTGGAAAGCACCTCTTTGACGAAAGTGCATGGCGACCCAGCTGATCGCATCCTGATTGCCACAGCGATCCTGTACGAGATTCCGCTACTTACCGCCGATGCAAGCATCATCGAGTACGCGCGCTCACACCATGAGCTGATGGTGTTTGACGCGCGTCCTTGATTGCGTTACCCGGCCTTGCCAGTCTCACGCCCCGACGATCCGGCAGCTCCAGCGCGAGCGCCATCCTCAGCTCGTCGCGCATTACCGGAATCACAAGGCGCGTGCGTCGATTCCACCCCAGTGACATGACGCGCACGTCCAGCGTGACCGCATCCACCGCCGCGGGATCACCGTGCGGATCTCGGCGCCAGATGTAACTGCTGGGTTGGATGCTGGATTGCACGCGCAGCGCCGACGTGCTGGCGCTCGGTGTGAGCGCGACACATGCACCGCCGCCCTCGTGCGCGGCCCGAGACAGGCGCACGTTCTCGGTCACCTCCGGATCTGCGCCCGATAACACGACGATGGCAAAGCCGCCGGAGCGCAGCAGCGACTCGGCCGCACGCAACGCATTCAGACGGCTTCGGGGGCGAATGAGAATCGGCCCCGCGTCCCAGAACGCGCCGGCGATGGTGCCGCCGCCATCGATCCAGACTGCGCGCTCGCCAGCAGCCACCGCCGAGCGACACGCCGCCCGGAGCACCGCCGTAGCACCGCCACGTGGCGCCCAGACCGACAGCCGACCCTTGGGGAAGCCTCCGTTTGGAAGGATCCTGTCCAGCTCGCCGATCCCCGTCGCCACGATCTCGGTACGCTGCCTCGGGACGGGAATGGCGTCCGGGAAGCTGCGCCCGAGGAGATCGCGGAGGTCGCGAAGTTGGGTGGTTTTGGTGGCGGTTGCCGCTGCAGACATGAGCTTGACTACAGGTGTTTGTGTGAATCGTATCAGGGATGACTACGATATACCGAACAAACACCGAATGCAAGACTGAGTCCGCGGCCGCAAGCACCGGCCGCAGTACCGGCCGGATGCAAGAGCGGGGCGACTATAAACCTACAGTCGCCCCGCTATCGCATCCGGTGTTTACCGGAGGGAGATTATATCTTGCTCGCCCAGTTGATCAATGCCTGGTTAGTCTGGTCCGGCGCTTCGAAGACGGCCGCGTGAGCTGCGCCTGGAATCGTCACCAACGACGAGCCGGCGATCCCCTGCTGCATCATCTTGGCGATCTTTACCGGGTAGATCGTGTCCTCGACGCCGACGTAAACCAGCGTGGGCACCTTGATCTGCGCGAGTAATGACGTAGAGTCGGGGCGGTTGGCCAGTGTCTTGGCTCCGCCGATCGCCGCGTCCGGCGAGCACTCCTTGATGACGGCGCCGAGGTATTGCACCTCGTCCATGTGCGTGGTGCGTGTCTTTCCCGTGAGCATGTTCTTGATCAGCGGGTCCACCAGCGAGGCGACGCCCTTCTCTCTCGTCTGTGTAGCGAATCCGTTCCACAGCCCAGCTTCGATGGGCGCGGCAGCCGCCGCTATGGTATCGATCAGGATCATGCCGCGGAAACGCTGAGGCGCCATGCGGTACATGGCGAACACGATTGGTCCGCCCATGGAGTGACCGCCGATGATAGCCTGCTGCACGTCCAGTTGGGTCATGACGTCGAGAGCGTCCTTGGCGTAGATGTCCACCGAATCCGGTACGCCCGGTGCCGTGCTCTTGCCATAGCCGCGGTGGTCCAGTGTGATGACCTTGAACTGCGCCGCGAGCGCGTCGCGATTACGAGCGAATAAAGCACCCGACAGTGGATAGCCGTGCAGCAGCAGTATCGGCTGCCCCTGTCCCGAGACTTCGTAGAATATGCGCGCGCCATTCACCTCGGCAAACTTCCCCTGCCGCGCTTCAGGCATGGGCAGAGACGCCACACTCGGCATCCCCTCTCCCATTCCGCCCATAGCTGGACCACGTGCTGTACCACTCATGCTTCCCATGCTCGAAGCGCACCCTCCAAGTGCCGCGCCAGCACCCACGAGCGCCGAAAACCGCAGGAACTCCCGTCGATTCAGGCCATTCTGTTCCATGATCTCTCTCTTTCTGGTGATTGGTTTCGTGGCGTGAGCCATTTGCAATACGGAAGCCATTCAGAGCCAGCAACACGATCTACCCACTGTGTCAGGATAGTTGGCCCACAGTCGGATCACACCGGCTGTGCATGTAACAACAAATCGGCCCCGCGCTATCGGGTGAGCGAACTCGTCATGCGCTACGATGATAGATCCCAATGAGCATTCGCCCACCGCAAAGCGGGCATCTGTACCGCTGCCGCCGGAGCAGAAGTCTGTTGGTGGCATTCCCAGTATCCCGGAGGACGTGGCGTAGAAACGTCCGCTAGAGTTGAATCCCGCCTCATAGATCGCCCTCGTGAGCAGATGCTATTCAGATCCACCCTCGTTGCCGAGCAACTGCTCGATCCGGATCGGCAGATCGCGAATACGCTTGCCGGTCGCGTGATAGACCGCATTCGCGACCGCTGCATTGGTGCCGACATTGCCGAGTTCACCCAACCCCTTGGCACCGACACCATCAACCTGGTTATCGATCTCTGGCACGAGGATGACCTCGACGTCGGGCACGTCGGCGCTCACCGGTACGAGGTAATCAGCGAGGTTGTCGTTGACGTAGCGAGCCGTTCGCGTGTCTATCTCGGTCGCCTCGAACAGCGCCGAGCTCAGTCCCCAGATGAGGCCGCCCATCAGTTGGCTACGAGCGGTGCGCGTGTTCATGATGCGCCCCGCGGCGAACGCGCCCACCAGTCGCGGCGCGCGGATCTCCTTCGTTCGAGCGTGAATGCGTACCTCGACGAATTCCGCGCCGAAGGCGTACTGGATGCGATCCTCCAGCTTGGAGCCGCCGACGATCTTGCTCTTCCCCTTGTAGAGGCTCTCCAGCGCGTCCGGCGAACTGCCGTGCGGAATCCACTCTGCGTATTCCTACACCGCGGCCGCGCCAATGCGCTTGAACGCATCCTCCATCTTCTCCGATTGGCCATTCGGATTGGCCAGCCTGGCGATGATCTGATCGCAGGCCTTTGCGACCGCCGAGCACGAGCTTCCGGTTGTGACGGAACCGCCGGCGATCGGAGATGGCGGGAGTAACGTGTCGCCGAGCGCAACCTCGACTCGTCCCATGTCGACGCCAAGCTTTTCAGCAGCAGTCTGACCGATCACGGTATACGCACCTGTGCCGATCTCGTGCGCCGCCGTCTCGACGCGGACGTCACCGTTGGCGCGGAGCAGAACGCGCGCGGTGGCCGGCGCCAGTTGGGTGGGATATGTCGCGGTGGCGCAACCCCAGCCGATCAACCAGTCGCCGTCGCGCATCGAACCCGGTTGCGCATTGCGCCTGGACCAACCGAACGCCCTGGCCGCTTCATCGTAGCACTGCATCAGCGAACGGCTGGTGTACGGAAGGCCTTTGATTGGCTCGTGCATGGTGTCGTTCACGCGCCTGAGCTCTATAGGATCCATACCAAGCTCGACCGCGAGCTCGTCCATCCCGCTCTCGAGCGCGAACATGTACGGCAGCTCGGGCGGAGAACGCATAAATCCCGGCGTGTTGCGATCCGCGTGCACGATCGACACGTTGGTGGCAACGTTGGGCGGTGCGTACAGCCGGGCCGTCGTATCGGTGCCGGAAAGCATGAAGTTATCGGGACGCGATGTGATCTCCCACCCTTCATGACTGAGCGCGACGAGCTTGCCGTCCCGCGTGGCGCCGAGCCGCAGGTGCTGGCGCGTCTCCGCGCGGTACGTCTCGATGGTGAAGCACTGGTCCCGCGTCGCGACGAACTTTATCGGCCGATCGAGTCGCTTCGCCGCGATTGCGATGAGTGCGGTACGCGGAGTGACCGACCCCTTCGACCCGAACGCACCACCGATGAACGGACTGGCAACGTGGATGTCGTCCGGCGACATGCCAAGCTGCTCGGCCACGCCATACTTGAGTCCGTACACCATCCGGCTCGGCTCATGGATCGTGAGTTTGGGACCGGACCAGACGCAGGTCGTGCTGTACAGCTCGATCGGATTGTGGTGCTGCGTGGGCGTGAAGTAGTGTGCATCGATCGTGACATCGGCCGATGACAGTGCATGCTCGGCGTCACCGACTTTAGGATCCTTGTGCGTCTTGCTCGCCTCGGACGCCGGTTGAGTTTCGACACCCGGCGAACCGAAGGTGGATGATGGCGCTTCGGTATCGTAGCTTACGTGAATTCTGTACGCCGCCTCACGCGCCCCTTCGAAAGTCTCAGCGACAACAACAGCGATGATCTGGCCATCGTGCCAGATGCGCGCTGATTCGAGTGGGCGTATACTGGTGCTGGCGTAACCGCCGCTCAGGCGGAACTTGTGTGGCGCGACGGCATCGTGCGTGTTCTCGTGCGTCATGATCTCGAGCACGCCGGGAACGGCGTTCGCTTCATCAAGTTCCATGCTTGCAATACGGCCGCGCGAGATCGCGCTCGTCAACAGGAACGCATACGCTGGATTCCCGACCGGAAAGTCCGAGCCGTAACGCGCCTCGCCCGTGACCTTTGCTCGCCCATCGAGCCGCGGCTCGGGCTGGCCCATGTTGTCCTTCGGCTGAGGTGCTTCAGTCGTCGTTTCCGCAGCTTCGGTCGTCATGTCACTGCTCCAGCGCCGCGGTTTCGAGTAGTGCACGCGTGAGCGTCTCCTTCCCGAGCGGCACTTTGAATGCGTTGTGTTCGTGGGTAGTGGCATCGGCAAACGCAACTTCTGCCGCGGCACGTGCGACAGCCTCGTCAAGGCGTTTGCCCGCGAGCGCGGCCTCGGCGCCGTGCGCCCGCCACGGGACGGTGGCGACGCCGCCGAGTGCGATGCGAGCTTCACGAACTGTATCGCCGTCCATGTCGAGGGCGACCGCGGCCGAGGCGAGCGCGAACTCGTAGGACGCGCGGTCTCGAATCTTGAGATAGAGCGAGCGCCGCGTCCAGGGACCGGCCCGAACGGTGAAGCCAGTGATCAGGTCACCGGGCGCGAGCGTGGTCTCCACCTGTGGCGCCTCGCCGGGCGCGCGGTGGAGTTGTGCGAACGTGAGAGTCCGATATCCGTTGCGGCCGAACACGTGCACGTCCGCGTCGAGCGCGATCAGCGCCTGAGCGAAGTCGCCCGGATACGTCGCGATGCACGCATCGCTCGTTCCGAGAATGGCGTGCATGCGATTGAAACCGCCCATGGCCGAGCAGCCTGAACCGGGCTCACGCTTGTTGCACGTCCAGGTCACATCACGAAAGTACGTGCAGCGAGTACGCTGAAGCACGTTGCCACCAAGCGTCGCCATATTGCGGAGCTGCTGGCTCGCCGCCAGGCTGAGCGACTGGGCGATGACAGGATACTCGCGCATGATCGTGGCGTGGTTCGCGACATCAGACATGCGCGCCATCGCACTGAGCCGCAGGCCATCACCGCTCACTTCTATAGCGTCGTGATCGTGCTGGAGCGCGTTGATGTCGACCAGATGCTCCGGCCTCATCACGTCCAGCTTCATGAGATCGAGGATGGTGGTTCCTCCCGCAAGGAACTGGGCTGGCGCACCCGTGGGTGGCTCCGTTTCCGTGGCGCGCCAGGATGCCGCGTCGACGGCACTCTCGACGGAGGCGACGCGCTCGTATGCGAACGGTCTCACGTCACACCTCCATTTGCGGCTTCGCCTGCTTGATAGCAGCCTTGATAGCGGCGACGATGTTGGGATAGGCGGCACAGCGACAGATGTTGCCGCTCATGTATTCACGAATATCCGCGTCGCTAACGGCGTGATGCTCGTCCACGCAGGCCACCGCGGACATGATCTGACCCGGCGTGCAGTAGCCACACTGGAACCCGTCGCTCGCGATGAACGCCTGCTGCATTGGATGGAGTGAACCGTCAGCATTGGCCAGTCCCTCGATCGTCGTTACCGCGCGGTCTTCCACCGCGGCCGCGAGCGTCAGGCACGAGAGCACGCATCTACCGTCGACGTGTACCGTGCAGGCGCCGCACTGGCCGTGGTCGCACCCCTTCTTGGTACCGGTGAGATGGAGGTGATCGCGGAGAGTGTCGAGCAGGGTGGTGCGAGGATCCAGCGCCGGAAGCGAGTGCGTCTGACCGTTGATGCGCAGCGTGATCGCCACCGCTGGCATGAGAGTTTGAGTCGGCATGAATGAGCTACTCCGGGGTGAAAGGCCGCATCGTTCCCGACGGTGGCGGTTCGATGGGATAAACGGCACATTCGCGAGGCGCAATACGAGGGCCAGATTGTACGCGAATCGGCGATTGTAGTTGGCATCCCAGATCGGAGAACTGACTGGTTAGGAAACCCGCATCGATACGGTACATATTTATGCGGCGGCCGCGGCGGCGGCTGCTGTCGCTGCTGCTTCCCGCCTGACTCGGAACGATGCTGTCCAAGCAAGATGGCCTCTCTTTAGCCTGCACAATCATGATGCGCCGCCATCCCGCAGTTCCCTATCCCGACCCGTTGCGCCGCTTTGCATGCATGGTGGTGGTATGCACGGTTTCGATAGCGGCGTGTGTTCCGGCCGCGCGGCGTGGTACAACCGCGCCGGTGCCAGCGGCTGCCATGGCAAGAGGCGTAAACAGCGACTCGTCCCGCCTGGAGCAATTCATAGACTCCTATCTGGCCGCGCCACGAGGGCGTCGTGCACGCGGCAAGGATCCACTCGCGCGGCTCCGCATGGATGCGCAGGCACATGCCGCTGAACGGGCCACCGCACAGCTGGCGGAGCTACGCGGCATCGATACGGTGCCGCTGTCGGTGCCACAGCGCATCGACTGGCTGCTGCTTCAGTCCACGCTCGAACGCACTGTTTACGACACCGTCATGCACGTGGCGGAGCGCACTCCTGGACAGTATCTCACATTGGGTAACATCTACTTCCGCGTGCTGGGCGAGCGGCCGCCAACCCCAGCCGACTGGGTCGCCGTGCGCAATGACCTCACGCTCGCTCCGCGCGCGATGGCGCTCGGCCGCGTACAGCTGCACGCGCCACCGCCGCTCTGGGTGAAACTTGCGGTGAACAGTGCCAGCAGCTACACGCGCTTTCTACGCGGCGATTTTGTCCAACGCGTGCAGACCTCCGCGCCGGACTCGCTGCGTGCCTCCCTGCTGGATGCGAGCGGCCGCGCTGCCACGGCGCTGGATGCGTACACAGCATTTCTGCGCGACACCCTGCACGCTGGACCGGACACCTCGTGGGCATCTGGCCGCGTGTACTACGACTGGGTTCTCAAGAACGTGCACTTCCTGCCCTACACGGCTGAAAGTATGATCGCCCAGGGGCGGCGCATTCACGCGGTTACCAAGCTGGCGCTCGACTCGGTCGCGCAGACTATCCGCCCAGGGACGCCGTGGCGCACGCTCACCGACGAGATGCGTGATCGGCACCCCGAGCCCGGAAAGATCATCGCGGCGTACGAGACTGCCTCGCATCACGTGCAGGCGTTCCTCATCCACGACAACCTGGTATATCTGCCGCCCAACCAGGAGCTCATCTTTGTCCCAACGCCGCCGGAGCTGCGCGAAACGTACGCGTGGGGCGGGTTCGGCGGAATCACGTCGAGAGATGGAGTGAACGTCGGACGGTTTTTCGTCACGGACGTGGTGCCAGGGATGACACCCGAAGCGGTTCGCCAGAAGTTGCGCGTACAGAACAACGGATGGATCGAGGTGATCGCGCTGCACGAAGGCTACCCCGGCCATCATCTGCAGGAGTCCTATACCCTACGCAATCCGCGCAAGCTGCGGCACGAGATGGACAACACCTACGCCGCCGAAGGGTGGGCGCTGTACGCCGAGCACTGGATGGCTCGGCGCGGTCTGTTCAAGGACAGCAAGGATGGCCGGCTGGCGCAACTACAAATGCGACTCTGGCGCACCGCGCGCGTGATAATCGACCCGTCAATCCACACGGGTGCGATGACGTACGATCAGGCCGTTGACTTCTTCGTCAACGAAGTTGGCCTGGAGCGCAGTGCAGCGGAGGCGGAGGTGAACCGGTTCACCACCTGGCCAACGCAGGCACCCAGCTACATCGTCGGCTGGCTGGAGATCGAGCGTATGAAGGGTGAGCTGCAGCGCGAGCTGGGCCCCCGGTTCGATGAGAAGCAGTTTGTCGAGCGCGTGCTGGATCAGGGTGCGCTACCGCTCGCGCTGCTCAGACGGGCGGTACGGAACGACTACGGCCTCAGCAACTAATCACGACGCGGAGGCTGATCGATCTCCTCGATCCGCCGCAGGTGGCGGCCGCCGTCGAACGGTGTGTTGAGCCACATCTCCATTATTGCCGTCGCATCTACCTCGCTCACCATGCGCTCGCCAATTGATAGCACGTTCGCGTCGTTGTGCGCCCGTCCCAATCGAGCTGACTCGAGCGTCCAGCAGAGCGCGCAGCGCACGCCGGCCACCCGGTTGGCGACTATCGCCTCGCCATTGCCCGACCCTCCCAGAACTATCCCTCGCTCCGCCTCGCCGCGCGCGACTGCCTCGGCGACAGGTCGGCAGAATAGCGGGTAGTCCACCGACTCTTCGGAGTCAGTTCCGAAGTCGATGATCTCATGGCCAAGCTCCGTGAGGCGGCGCTTGAACATCTCCTTGTACCTGTAGCCCGCGTGGTCCGAGCCGACTGCGATGCGCATGTGAATTTTCAGTTGAAGGTGAACGCAGCACTTCCTATCCTCCCCTACACTTCCCTTATCGCCGGATACCGCCGGAACGCCCAGACGGAATACACGAGGACGATTACCGCGCCGCCACCCAACGCCCAATCCACGCCGGCACGCTCGGCCACCGCTCCAGCTAAAAAAGACCCGATCGGTGCCAGTCCCACCGAGACAAACACGTACGCCGATACCACTCGTCCACGTAGCTCATCTGGAACTATGGACTGCAAGAGACCGTTCGCGAGCGAACCGTTCAGCAACATAGCGAAGCCGAGTGCGAACAACACCACGGACGCAAGCCAGCGTACGTGCACGAAAGAGAAGACGATGAGCAGAACGGCGAATGCGTACGCCGAATAGATGAAC
>JBPCNJ010000024.1:0-11163 GCA_051001375.1 Gemmatimonadaceae bacterium | reverse complement strand
TCACCGGCGGCCCGGCGGTGATGCTCGCTTCTCTGTTCACCTCCGTGAAGGAGACCGAGCCGTGCGCGGATCCTTGCGCGGATCCCTGCGCGGATCCCTGCGCGGATCCGTGCGCGCCGACTCTACGGGTGCTCAGCGTGGACCATTGGGCCTGGCGCAAAGGGCAGCGGTACGGGACGATTCTCGTCGACCTGGAGCGACACGACGCCATTGATTTGCTTCCAGACCGAGAGCCGGACACGCTCGCAGCGTGGCTCCGTGCCCATCCTGGCATCGAGTTCATCAGTCGTGATCGCGCTGGTGGTTACGCAGACGCTGCGACGCGCGGTGCGCCGGATGCGATTCAGATCGCCGACCGCTTCCACCTACTCCGGAATCTGACCGGTGCCACACAGCACGTGGTGGACAGACATTATGCTGATGTGCGTGCGGTGGGTCTTGATGTACAGAAACCCGTACCAGCATCTGTATCAGTACTGGCGAAACGCGGCGGTCCTGTGTCACATATAGTGGACAGAGCGTCGACCGATCCATCGCTCACTGAACAGCGCAAGCTCGCCCGGCGCGAGCGCAGACACGCTCTCTACGACCAGGTGATCGCACTTCGTGCGAGCGGCAGCTCGGTCATGGATATACATCGCACGGTGGGACTCAGCCGAAAGACGGTGATGCGCTGGCTCAGCGCAGGCACATTCCCAGAGCGGCGCTCGGTGACACGAAAGGCGACATCGCTCACTCCGCACGCCAACTACCTCACGGAGCGCTGGGACGCTGGGTGTCACAACGTGACTGAGCTGTGGCGCGAGATTCGGAGTGAGCGTGGCTTTCATGGCGGACTCACGACGATAGGCGAATGGGCGCGCGTGCATCTGCGCGGCACATCAGTACCGCAATCAGCATCGCAAGCATCCAGCACGCGAATAGTGCATCCGTCCTCACGTCGCGCGGCCTGGCTGCTGACCACTCCCTCTGAGCGACTCAAGGCGCCGGAGCAGCGCTATGTGGAGGCGGTGTGCACCGCGTCCCTGGCGCTTGCCACCGTGCGCGAGCTTGCGATGGAGTTTCGCCGAATGCTCGAAGCGCATGATCCGAGTGCGCTTGGGCCTTGGCTCAATGCGGCCGAGTGCAGCGAGATCCGATCACTCGGCGCGAGCTTCCGCCGAGATCGCGACGCGGTGCTCGCGGCGATTCTATTTCAATGGAGCAACGGGCAGGTCGAAGGTCAGGTGAACCGGCTCAAGCTCATCCAGCGGACGATGTATGGAAAGGCTGGCTTTGCACTACTCCGACGACGGGTGCTCGCAGCCTGATATCGAGCGCCAGCAGCCCCGAGAAGACATGTCTTCATCAAAATTCGATCAGACCCCATTATCATCCGTGCTCAACAGGCAGGGTGAGAAAACTTAAGACCTGCGGATCCGTCCGCCCCTGACGGCACCCCCCTAAAGCTCGACGTCAGAATCGGCCCGAGCCCCGGCCCGCATTGCGGCCTGAACATCCATAACGGCTTCGATGAAGAGATCCGCCGCACACTCTACGTCGGCGTCGGTAGTGAACTTCCCAAGTCCTAGGCGGAAGGCGCCGCGCACAGCTTCGTCAGGAAGCCCCATCTCGCGCAGACTGCGCGATGGCGCCTCTACGCCCGAACTACATGCCGAGCCAGTAGCTAAAGCCACGTGATCGCGCAGGCGTGCCGTCACGGTAGAGTTGTGCACGCCGGGTACTGAAACGTGAAGATTCCCTGCTAATCGATGCTGAGTATCACCGTTCACGGCCAACGATGGTAGTGCTTCAACGAGTCTCATCTGAAGTCTATCCCGGAGCGTACCTATGCCCGCCTCGTCAATGGACATTTCAGCCCGACGCAGCCTTGCGGCCTCGCCAAATGCAGCAATCGAAGGAACTGGTAACGTCCCAGGGCGAATACCGCGTTGCTGCCCGCCACCAAACATCACCGGGCTAATCGGTGCATCTTTCGGAAGCACAACAGCCCCGATTCCTTTCGGTCCATACATCTTATGCGCGGAAAGCACCAAGTAAGGCTCGCCAAGCGCGGAGAAATTGATCGGTATGCGCCCCGCTGCCTGTGTCGTGTCGAACAGAATCGGCACGCCTGCGCGTTGCGCGACTTCAGCGATTATTTGCATCGGCTGAATCGTGCCTACCTCGTTGTGCGCCGCGATAATGCACGCGATATCAAGCCCCCGGTGACATGCGACCTCGAAGGCATCTAAGTCCAAACGTGCGCACATATCCACAGGAAGCCACGTGATCGACGCGAGCCCACGACGCTCAAGGCCCAAGCATGTTTCCAACACTGCCGGATGCTCGACACGGGTAGCCGCAACCCGCAGCGGCGGCCCATTTCTTCGCTCTACGCGATCGAGCGCCATGCCTTGCAGCACTATATTGACGCTCTCTGTTGCCCCGGACGTGAAGACGACATTATTTGACCGGGCGCCCATGAGTTCTGCGACCTCTCGCCGCGCGTCAGCGACGACTTCGGCAGCGCGATCCCCGTGGGTGTGATCGACGCTGCTCGCGTTCCCGAATGTATGCGTCAGAGACTCGACGAATACGGCCAAAACACGCGGATCGAGTGGCGTCGTTGCGTGGTAGTCGAGGTATATCTCGCCGTTCATCTCATTTAACGTCTGCTGCGCTACTCAGCGGTTAGACGTGGCAAACGAGGCAGCCAAGATCATCGTCATCATCATCGAGAGCAGCCGCGAGTACTTCGACGAGAGGAGTATTTGGTTTCGCGCGAACGAGCTGCCGGGCTTGTTCTGCCTCATGCTTTGCTGTGATCTCATCGCGGCGCGCCAGTAACTCTCGAAGCGTCTCGTCGGAAGTCCAAGTGTAACTACGGCCGTCGCTATGCGATTCTTCGTACTCTACTGCCTTCCAAAAGTAGTCAGGGTGCACATCGTGCAACTTGACCCACTCGTACTTCCGCTGGAAGAAGCAGAAATAGCACCCTGACCGTGACCTCCACTGGTAGTATGAGGGCAACCCGATCCCACTCTCCTCAAGAATTCGGTATACATCGGCCTTTGTGATTCCCTCATCTTTAAACGGAAGCGCGGCGCGGATGTTGGGCTTCGTGGAAACGTATCCATTTCGGCGTTCATCGGCCCTGATTCCGATATAGCTGATTGCTTCATCGGCTCCAATGAAACGTTCAATCGGCTCAATCTTGAGCTGCTCAGTACACCACCGAATACGTGGAGAGGGCAAGAGCCCACCTTTCATATTGAGCCAGTAGTCGAACCCCCGTTCGGCTTCAAGGTAGGTGATCGAAATCCCAAGCCTAGCCTTCAGGCGGTCGAGAAACTCGTACGTCTCAGGCAGTTCCTTATGCGTGTCGCAGAAGAAGTACTCCATCTCCGGTACACGTGGCTGCATTAGAACAGCCAGGGCCGCGCTGTCCTTACCGCCTGAGAGGCCGAGGACGTGTCGGACACGCTTTTCAGTGCTCATTTGCTTTGCGACTTACGAGGCTGATACGATTCAAGCTTAGAGCTACTGCGCGGCAGCTCAGATCCCGCGGTAGATGACTCCAAAAGGCGCTCCACTAAGATGGTGGCGATAGCTTGGCGCTCGTGCTCATCACCTTCGCTCGCAAGCTCGTCGAGCAGACGAGTGACACGGGCATCCAGCGCTGGACGCGTCGCCGTGTCCACCCAGACGAGCTGGTGTGTTTCGGTTCCGTCTGGGCGCGTGACAGTCACACGGCGAGCATCGAAACCCGTACGACTAGCTGTATCACCTACGCGTTGGATCGCCTCGACGTGCGCAAAGCGCCGCGCCAGATCAGCCAAATTCAGCTCGAACCTCGTTCTGTCGTCGTCTGACCAAGATTCAGCCGGGCGATCAGCGATCACCATGACTAGTGATTCCAACCACTGACGGTCACTTCCATTCGGGTCAGCAGCAGCAAGTACGACACTGCGCAGCCGCAGTTCAATGACGCGTCCGACTAGGTACTGTGCTCGGGTCCGAAGATCTACCCTCAGGCCGAGTCGTCCACTTCGGACGCCGAATGCCTCGTGAATCTGATCGCCGCAGACTTCAAGGAGCGAGTCATAACAGGCCTGAAGTTCCCGGAGTGCATTCCTCATCTCGGTGCGGAATACCCTAAGGCGCGCGCTGGTATCCTCCCCGGAGGACGGGGCGTCGGATCGGTCAAGCGCGAATGGCGGTAACCCGCAAGCAAGCGGCAGCGCCACAAAGATGAGATCATCTGGCTCCGTCGCCGATTGAAGTGCATCCCGCACTGCCCGAGCCGTAGCTGATATTCTCTGCGTCACTCGCGTCGATTTCGGCAGGTCAACGACGAACCGCACCAGCGGTCTGACCACGCTGAGAACTGTGGCGTTGCGTGCTTCTGGCTTAGAAGCACGCTGCGGCGTCTCTAAGAGATCCTGCAGCCCTTTGAACACTTCAAGGCGGAGGCCAGCAAGTGCGAAGTGCTTGATGGCGAACCGATTTGGCTGCCGAATAAGGAGCTCGAGATGCTCGACGGTAAGTACCGGTAGAAACGTTCCATCACGATAGATGCTGACATCGTCTGCATGATAGACCAAGACAGCGGCCAGGATGATTGGAACTACGCCAGCTTTCAGTCCAAATGGCGGACGTCCAAGTCGCTCCCCAATCTCCTGCAGTGGCCGAGGGCCACTTTCCGATGCGGTGCAAAACTCCTCAATCGCACGCCACACCGGCAGCATTGTGGGATCGGCAGGAGGACCGATTTCCCACCCGTGCTCGCTAGGGCGGTGGATCCCCGTGGCAGCAAGTACTGATGCGTATATGCTGTACTCTGGGCCGAAGCCGGTGATCCCAAGGCGCTCGCTTCGTGTATTGTTCAGCAAGCCAGAGAGCACGGCACTCCGCGCCCTAGCACCATTACCGGTTAGCTCGCGGCGGTTAATCAATTCATTCCAAAGCCGCGGTCCTTGGGCGTATACCTCGTCGCACAAGCTCGAAAGAGCACGAGTCAATGCCCCTCCGGTGGTGCGTCGGCCATTGATCCACCAGCCGGTAGAAGTCGCATCCGCAAATGCTTCAGCAACTGCGCGATCCAGCACGCGCTGTGCATGAGAAAGACGCTCGGTGACCTCGCGCCGAGCGACCCCGTCGAGTCTTAATGCAGGCAAACTTCCTACCTGCTGTAGCGCCGCTACCTCTCTGGCTGCTACGTCGAGAGTGCGCACTGAACTAACCTGGACGACGGCTAAGGGTCGACCATCGACCATCCGAGATGGCGGGCCGTCTATAGGTTCAGCGCTCACCCAAAACACGACAATGCCGTCCGCCGTGTCATCGCGAAGAGCGATTGCTTCTAGATCAGCCTTGTCATCCACGAAGCGCCGTTCAAAATATCGAAGCGTCCCCTGCTCATAGCTGTGTCGCTGAGCAACAATCGGTGGTAGCGTGACGAGGTGATCGAGGAGTGCGGCCGTCCGTCGCCGCTCGCGGTCTTGCGCTGCGTGGAGAGCCCCTGGCACATCAAAGTCTGAGCCGGCCCAGAGACGATACTCATCGATTTGCTCGCGAAACGTGACGACACCTTGCGTAACCAAGGAGTCAAGCGCATGCGTCCACCTTCCGTCTTTTGCAGCTTCAGCCGGGCTGTCGCTAACCGCTGCGAGGACGAGTGCACGACTCGCACGGAGCGGCCCGCTTGTGGTAAGCAGGTTCAGCACGCCGATCGTCTTCAATGCGAACATCGCGTCGCTCTCGAGCCCCTCGGCTTCTCGAACGAGCCCATGAATCTCGATCCATCGTTGGAAGACAGGACCCGAACCAGATCCAACCGCGGCATCTAGGAAATAATCATACAGGTGCCCTATCCGTAGCGTAGGGAGCCCACGACCTACGCCGACGGTCGCCTCGCGCAGGAATCGCCCAAAAGCGTATGGCTCGTCACTCGCCAAGAACGTGAACAGGGAGCGGTCGTTCTGCGCATAACGCGCGCAAAGCGTTGGTAGCGCTAAGGCCGCAATCGGGTGAAGCGGATACACGCCGACGATGCGCTCTTCCGTTAGCGTCTCGCTGACATACGGGTGTGAGAGGGCATCGGTGAGATGCCTCCTCCAGTCTCTCGCCAACAGCCCCAAAGGTTGCGCGACCTCGCGGGGCCAGTCTACCTTGATAGCGGCAGCGGTGAGACGCAAGACCTCCTCGGGCGATTCAGTGAAGAGGATGTCTTCGAATCGACCGTGCACCTTTTCCCACTCCGCGCGCTCAGCTGCAGCTAGGCCGGCTGCGTACGCGCTGAAAGACTGGTGCAGCAATCCGATAACGAGGAGCGGCCCTCGCGCGCGACTCGTTGGAAGCTCTGCGAGTTGCTGCAGCAGAAACAGATCTTCCGTACCTCCGGATCGCGCTGCATGTTCAAGCGCCTTACCAAGCTCATCGATAATAACGAGAATGCCACCCTGCCATACGGCGCTGAGATCTTCCATTGCATCAAGCAGCGCACGCGACGGCACTTGCCCGCGCTGTTCACCTTCGTCCGCAAGAAGCTGCAACCGGCTTAGAACTTTCGGACGCTTTCCACGGCGACTTTCCCAGGCAACTGATGCGGCGGCGGCGACCGCCCGCGTAAGTGTGAGGGAGAGCGCCTCTCGTCCGGCTGAGGCGATGACACGGATAAACCCATCAGGCCCGCCGGCTCGCCGAAAAAACGGTACGAGGTCGGCAGTCCGTTGATCAGCGGAGAGTAAACGCGCGGCCCGCTTGCGCAGCGGATCGGCGGCGGGCCCGCAAATGGACGCAAGTAAGTGCCCGAGTGCCGACTTCCCGGTTCCGTATACGCCCGTGATCGTCCACGCCCGCGCAACTCGAGAATTGCTATCTGTGCTTTGTGCTATTCGGCGCAGAAACTCAGACGCGCGATCGGTCAGAACGTAGCCATCGAGACTGTCTGGAATTCCGAGGTCTCGCGCAATGTTGATAGAGCGTGCGTAGCGGCGCTGAACATGGCACCACGCCGAGAGCGAAGTCTCCGTGCCTTTCCCACGTATATCAACGGTCTGAGTCTGCGGCTTGGCTCTCTCCTTCCTCGTAACACTCGCGACGGGCGGATTACGACGCATGTGTTGAACCTCCGATTTCAAGAGTAGCCGTATCGTAGTACTCGTCGATCAACGACATGGCCAAGCTCCCTGGCGGACGATCAAAGGACAGCTGGATGACGCCTGCAGAGTGCGCGACTTGTATGCAGTCAGTCTCTCGCACAGCAAGCTCAAGTGCCTCATACAAGCTGCTTTGCCCAAGTCGAAATGCGAGCCCGGGGCTCCCGATGCCGTAGGCTAGGTCAGACAAAGCGATGGTGCGCGCATCGCCAGAGCGCCGCGCCGCATACTCCAGACATGCAGCGGCCGTAATGAGCGGCGGCAGCGTCGGTTTTGATACACCGTTGAAGGCAAAGGTCTTCGGATCAGTCTGGGTGATCAGGCCAAGATCAGCGAAAGGGCACTGAATTGTTTCGTCCGACCACGCCCGCTCTGACTGAGCGGGAGTAGCGTACATTCGCGTGAAGCAAGCCGCGTCCTTCCGGAGTGACGATGCAGCAATTCGAGTGTGAAGAGGAAACGCTCGACGTACGAAGACGTCCAGATCGCGCACCATTTCCTCGGTTGTGAACTCGCTGCGTGTAAATGTGAAATATCCGAAGTGCCAAGCAGTCGCGAGCCCATCCGGGCGGAGTAGCGCCCAGTGCAACATCCACAAAGATGCGAGATCTTCTAGATATGGGTCGCGGCCAGTAGGGCCTAGAAGCCTGCGCCCAAAGTCTGTCGGAACGCTCCCAGTGCCGGCTTCAGCCAGAACGCCAAATGCATGACACCAGTATCTAATGGCGCGCACCATGTTCTTGCCGACTCCAAGGACGACTGCTGCGTCCTCTCGTGCGAAAATAGTTCTGTCCGCAGTCGCGGCGTCGAACCCCTTCTTGAGCCAGCCAAATCGTGGGTGGAACGTGCCGTGACGGGCAAACGCGGGATTGCCGGCCCGGTCATCCGGACGAACGTCAAGCAAGCCGAGGTTCAGTCCCGCGTCAACTGGAAGGCTCACAAACTTGCCCTTCCCGTCGGGGTAGCGGTTTCGTTCACAAGCTGTGCCATTGTAACCAATCTAGCGTCCGCGAACCGGCATACGTGAGACCCAACAATGGCCCTCACCCGCTTTGATCGGGTCAACTCCACACCTGTGAAAGTTTACGGGATAATTCCTTTGCTCGAAGCAGCCCGCCGGCGCTGATTCTTAGAATCACACTTTAGAATTTGACATACTTGAGCCCTTTAGGCGGAAACACCAGCAGCGGTATGTCAAACTTACGTGTTCGCGTCTAATGCTGGACTGTATCTTTAGGCAGATAAGAGAAAGGAGATCTGGCTCAAACCGAGAGGCAGTTTCACATCGGAGCCTCGGTCGGTACGTTCACCGGCTGGGTGCAACCCGACTATATCGTCTTGTTAACGCTATCCTTTTTCGTGCTAGAAGGCACCTATTGTCGACCGCTCTGTCGCTGGATCTAGGTCCATCGCGAGCCCTCCTAGTCGCAGGCGGGCTCACGGTCGCCTTGCTTGCAGCCGCCGCAGGTTGTAGCAACAGCTTCGGGCTGGGCGAAAGCGGAGCGGATACCGGCCGGCTGGTTTCGATTCGCGCGACCAATCTCATGCTCGCTGTTAGCGACACCACGCTTGTAGGGGTCGTGCTGCGGGAGGGATCTCGCACGTACGAGACACCGACCGAGTACTTCGACTGGCCGTCTGATGCCGCTGCTGAATGGAAGAGCACGGATACCGCAGTCGCGACCGTGGATGCCGCCGGCATCGTGACCGCGCACCGGCCCGGCCGGGCCCAGCTCTGGGTGGCGGTTCGCGGCGCCCGCGACTCTGGTACCGTAGTGGTGAAGGGCCGGTCAGTGGCGCTGGCCCTGGGTGCGGTGAGCGCCGGGTCGGTGCACACTTGCGGGCTGACCACAGTTGGCGTGATCGTGTGCTGGGGGAGCGCTTGGCAGGGCCAGCTTGGCGATGGAAGTACGCGGCAGTATACGGCTACGGCAGCCGCGGTTCCGGTCGCCGGGCAGTATCGGTTCGTCGCGCTTGACGCCGGAGCTGAGCACACCTGCGCGCTGACGGATGATGGCGCCGCGTACTGCTGGGGTGGCAACCGCGCGGGCGAGCTTGGTGACGGGACCACCAAAGTGCGGAGCCGTCCGACTGCCGTAGCGGGCGGGCTTCGCTTCACGGCCCTGAGCGCCGGCGCGGCACTCACGTGCGGGCTAAGCGCTGGTGGCATAGTGTATTGCTGGGGGAATCTTGGCACGCACCAATTTGCCCAGCCGAATGCGGTCGGGCAGATAGCCAGCGAGCGGTACGTTTCAGTTGCAGCGGGCGGTGCGCACGCATGCGGCCTCACCGCTGCCGGGGCTGCATACTGCTGGGGGCGGAACGACTACGGGCAGCTCGGCGCCGGACCGGCAGTGGCCAGTCAAGCGAGCGCCACTCCAGTTCTGGTAGCCGGAGGGCTGACTTTCCACGCCCTCAGCGCCGGGACGCTCCACACGTGTGGTCTTACCGCTGCTGGGGCCGCATACTGTTGGGGGAACGGCACTGACGGGCGCCTCGGCACCGGGAACGAGGGGATGAGCGCGGTGCCGGTACGCGTGACCGGCAATCTCACGTTCGCCTCGCTTAGCGCGGGAGGCGCTCATACGTGCGGTGTGACGCCAAGCGGCCGCATCTACTGTTGGGGGAGCAACTGGCGCGGGCAGCTTGGGAACGCGCTACCGTTCGGTAATCCGCAGTACAGCGCGGCGGACTACCGATCACTCACGCCAGTCTCTGTCGTCGCACCGGGGATTGTTTTCCGCGCCGTGAGCGCCGGCAAAGGCGACCATACCTGCGCTCTCGCAGAGTCCGGCGTTGCGTTCTGCTGGGGGGCGAACAACGCGGGCGAACTTGGGGTCGGGCGGCACGACAACTATCCCGGAACACATATCTCGGTGCGGACGATCGCGGCATCCGTCGTTGATCCGCGCCCGTAGCACCGCGCCGATATTTCGCATCACCGTGGGCAGCAGGCGGTGTGCAATCAGTGTCGGGGAGTCTACGCGCTCGCCCTGCGGATATTGTATGGATCCATCGCCGCCGCCCGTTCGATTGGATGCGCACGGTCGTTGTTCCACAGCTCACTCATCGGTGCGTTGCGGCCACACGTCGTCTGCACAACGAGTTGGCAAGTGATGATGCTGGTCGCGCTATGGCTGGCGATGGTTGTGCTCCCGGCTCCCACTGACATATGCCGCACGTCCACGCCAAGTGTGACGCCTCGTTTTGAGTCGCGAGACTATGCAGAAGCTTCGAGGCTGATCGCACAACAGGAGAGTGTCGACGATACGGCCGCGAATCCAAAAGGGCGCTCCGTCTTTCTGACCCATGGCCGGCGAACTACGTGGGCCGTCGTATTGCTACATGGGTTTGCGAACTCGCCTGAGCAATTCAGGGGACTCGCAGATTCTCTCTACGCTGATGGGAGCAACGTCTGGGTGCCCCGTCTTCCGTACCATGCGGCGCTCAGGGGTGCAGCGGCGCTGAGTCGCCTGAAGGCAGAGGACTTGCGCAATGCCGCAGGATCCGCCGTCGACATTGGAAACGGTCTCGGTGACTCAGTAGTCGTGCTCGGGTTTAGCATGGGAGGAGTTGCTGCCGCATGGGTTGCACAATGCCGATCCGATATACAGCGTGTGGTTATCGTCTCGCCAGCGCTCGCGCTTGGACATGTCCCAATCCCACTCGACCGAGCGCTTGTGAGCGCGATGCTCCGTCTCCCCAATATCACGCACAGGCTGGTGCGTGATCCAACACGAACGGACCGTGAACTCGGGTGGTCCACACACGCGGTCGCCCAGATCCTCCGCCTTGGCCTTGCGATCGAGCGAGTAGCGGAGCGTTCGGGCCCATCAGTCCAGGATATCCGGATGCTGATCAACGCTCATGACCAAACTATCAGCGCTGCGGCGGGACTCGCGCTTGCAAGTCGATGGGCAGCAGCGGGAGCAACGGTGACAGTATACCAACTGTCCGATTCGTTACGCCTTCCGCATGACATTATCGACGCGACTGAACCGGGTGGGCGTCCAGCGCTGGT
>JBPCNJ010000023.1:0-4866 GCA_051001375.1 Gemmatimonadaceae bacterium | reverse complement strand
ACGACGCGGGAATATCGAGCTGTTCGGGCGGGATCATCGGGATGGGTGAGAGTGACGATGACATCATCGATCTCGCCCTTTCGTTGCGTGAGATGAACGTGACCAGCGTGCCGGTGAACTTTCTAATCCCCGTCGACGGCACACCGTTCGGCGATACCACAAGCAGCTACAACGGCGTGTACGGTGCGCTCGACCCGCGCCGCTGTCTCCGCGTTCTGTGTCTTTATCGCTTTCTGTTGCCGAGCCAGAAGATCAGAATCGCCGGCGGCCGCGAGGTGCATCTGCGCTCGCTGCAGCCCTTGGGACTGTATCCGGCCAACTCGCTCTTCATCGGCGACTATCTCACCACGGCCGGCCAGTCAGCCAGGGCCGATCTGGAGATGATCCGCGACGCCGGCTTTGTGCTGGAAGCACCTGATGGAAGCGTACTCCAGGGAGATCCACTCTCCGGGCTGGAGTCAACGCTGGCGGACATGCCGGCGGTAGGGTACGCGGCGGTGGCCGAGTAGTGCGACCGATTAGCACTACTTCGCCACATCTTGGATCCTCCGGCAGGAGCCGACCCGTTGCTCGCGTCGGTCCCGATGCCAGACAGGACACGCCCGATCTCGGCGTCCGCGCAGTCGTCGCCAGCGCCGCGAACGGGTTTGCCTCACGAACTCGTGCGGAGCCGCGGGGCAGCTTCCTGCATTCGAGGGCGGATGTACACAACCCGGAGAGAGCCCAAGCAAACTTGCGCACGCGTACCAGGGTACCGGAATGTGGCTAGCTAGCAGCATTCCGGGCATCGGTTTCATCCTCGACTACAGCATCGCAGATGTCCGCCGCCATCGCGCCTCTGTCGACGGACTTCGGGACGGACCGTTAGGCTTGGCGACTTCTCACGACGGGAACGAGGCAAGCGAGGCCCGGCAACAGGAGCGCAACTGACGATTGCTCGGGGGGTGCTCGCGGCGAAGCTAATAATACCATTCCCAGACTGGTCGAACTTTGCACTTCCAATCACGTTACCGTTCGCATCGACCGCGTCGATGCTGTTCAACACCGCTGTCACGCTGGACATGCTCGAAGCCGAGGAGTTACGGGGCTGTAATGAGGCGTCCGAGATACCCGTGAAGACGTAGAAGAACGCTCCATCAGCTAGAGAGAATAGGAGGCGAACAGCGAAACCACCCCCATCTGGGCCGGCGCTCCCGGTAAACGTAGTAGTGGGGACGCCGTTCACTATCCTACCCATGATCTCACCCTGGCCTTGGTTGACCACGGCGTGATTAATGATCTGAAAGCCGGAGAGCACCGCGTCCGTTGAGGTGGCAGCAGCCTCATAAATGTTCCCGGGATTCGAGAGCGACTCGGACGCGGTGACTGCCATGCGAAAGCTGACTCAGTCCACGTGTCCCCACACCACGGCAGGATCGCTGGACGCGAAGACGTTCGCGTGTACCATCCAGCCAAACAGGTGTGGCACGAAGCGGCCGCCCACAGCGTTGCACGCAGCCTCGGTCGCGATAACACTGTTGGGGCCGAATACCGGTTTCCCGTTGGCCGTCTCGGCCCAGCGCGACGGCTGATCACGTGGTGGAAGACACAGATTCACATGCTGATGCCACTGGGCAACGCTGAGCGGGATGCGCTGGTCCAGCGTCTGCTCGGAGGCTCGACGCGGCTCGGTGTACATCGCCCCGACAAGCGTGAAGCTGCCATCGGCGTTCTTCCGATACAGCAGCGAAGTGGGCTGCGCCGGGTCGAAGCGGAACGCCTCGGCGAGCGCGTTGCGCCAGCTCGTGAAGTGGTACACCTGCTGAGGTACGTTCGGCAGGAATTGCACGTAGCCGTCCGCTAGGGCGGCGTGCACGTCGCGGTACTTCGCGAGCGATTGGCGGATGTCGACGACGAGCCGAGCCGCCCGGGCCGAATCGGCCGGGTTGGACGCGCGGCGCGGCGTCATGTACATGTGGGCGTCGCTCATGTCCATCAAGTGCGCGCCACCGTGTGGCATTCCGCTCATCTGCATGTTGGTTGCGGCGGCAGCCTGGGCGTCGGCGGGCTGGGGCGTGGAATCGGGAACGGTGCGCTGTGCGCGCGCGCGTGCGGGCGCGCAGGCGACAAGGGCCAGCGCGAGTAGCGTCGCGCGGCGGTAGCGGCGCAAGATTCGGGTCACGAGCTCGCCGGCCGCAGCTGGGCCACGTCTGTTACATCGCGCGACTGCGCCAATTGCACCGAAGGAATCATCACGGTTCATGGGTCATCTGCTACACCAGGGGTTCCCATCCGGATCGGCTCCATATGTAGAGAACAATGCATTAATTATGTGGTGGTCGTGGGCGTGCCCACATCTCCGAATCGAGAGGACACATCGTATGGAGCACACGCACGAGTTCAAGCGGCGAAGGTTCTTGCTGACCGTGGCCCTGTGGTACGCGTTGTTCTTGCCAGGCGCGCTGTACTTCGACATCATGACCTGGCAGATGCTGCTCGTGGCCTCTGTTGTGGCGGGCGTAGGCTGGGCGCTGTTCTGGAAGTTCGCGTTCAAAGAGAAAGACAGTGGTGATGCTGCCTGACCCGTTTGGCGCAGCGGCGCGGGTCAAGCGCGGCGTCCATGACAGTCGCGACGCAAAACCGACGAACGGTCCACGTACGGCGAATTGTAGTGTCGCGTCCAGGGACGGAGCAGGCCCGCGACACTGCTTCCCTCACGGCCGTCCGCTACTCCAGGAATGCACGCACCGCGGGCACGGTGCGGAGCGCAGTGGTGAGCAATGCTTGCGTTCGCCGCGGCCGCGGATGGATGGCGAACGTCGTATCACCGTACGACCATATCTGTGGCCAGAACTCGTGAGGCAGCGTGGCCCGCATGTACGCCGTCGTGACGATGACCGGTGGCCCTCCTACTCCATCGCTCCGGTCCACGAGCACGACAAGAGCTGAGTCCCGCGTCGGGAGATCGAAGCTCCGACCCAACACGAAGAGCCGGCGTTGCGCCCGGTCGTCCTCGGCCGCGCGGATCACACCTCCGCTCTGGCCGCCGAGTAACCACCGCCCGCTGTCGGCCGCCGCGCGCTCCAGGCGCTGATAGCTTCGCTCGGTCGCGCGCTGCCGCGCAGTATCGACCGGGGTGGGCTCAGCGACCGCGCCGTCCTTCTCCGGTTGCCCGCGCCACAGCACGACTGCGGTAATCCAGTGCCGCTCATCACGGTTGGAGCCGTCGTGCGCCTCGAGCGATGCGTATGTAATCTCGGGCGTGAGACTTCCGCCCGAAGTGCCTTCGCCGCGTTGAGCATCCGCGGCGCGGGTGATGGTCAGGATTACCACGACAGCGATGAGTGCGTGGGCGACTCGCATGGGCATCCTCTCCGTATGGGAACAGCGTCGATGTCACCTGTTGAGCTTGGCCCAAAGCTATGCTTCAATATCGCTGCCAGGAGGTTGAAGATGCCGTTGCTAGAGCGACGCTCATGACGCTCCGGCATCGAGCTGCCGCAGGGTCTGCCGGTACACGCACTAGCCCAACGATGCGCCCGTATGTATGAGCGCTAATGTGGACTACCAGCCCTGGCCGCTGCTGCTATACCGCCTGGCGTGCCGAGATACCACCATATTCCGAAGGACAATACCGCCATGAACAGTGGCCATGCGCGCTGCACGCGCTCGTCGCGCATCGAGGCCGGTACCGGGCGCCCGGCACGGGCGTTCGCTTCGAACCACGGCCGGATGATCCAGCGTTGCGCTTGGTGGAAGAGCACAGTCCCCTGCAGCAGATTGATAGCGGCGCTCGCGAGCAGCACCCACCGAATTACTGAGAGAATGTTAGCCGGCATTGTCCGTTGACCTGTCATGAGTTTAACCTGAACCGGAACCCACACACCTCAGCCGAGTCCCCGATGACCGCCTTCCCGGCCCCAGCTCTCTCCCGGAGCAGCAAGCGCGCTGGCATCACCATTGGTGTTGGTATGGGTGGTTTCGTCGACGGCATCCTGCTCCACATGATCCTGGAGTGGCACAACATGGGGTCATCGGTCGTGCCGCCGACGACATGGCTGGAATGCGGCAGAACATGATCTGGGATGGCGAGTTCCACGCGCTGATGCGGGTGATCACGCTCGCCGCTGCGATCAAAGCACGCTGGAGCGGTGAGCAGGCACACCAACAGACGAAAGAAGAACTGGGGCTCGATCACTTTGAGGGGAGATCGTGGACTGGATTACATCACCACGCGCTCATGACGATGATCAGCTTCGCCTTCCTTCAGCACCTCAGACTTCCCAAAGTTCGAGGGCGGGGGAAAAACCAGCACGTCTCGCAGTCACTCTCGTGCAGAGCCACCGCCCCAACCAACACTTCCCGCAGTTCGGCGCACGCTACTGATCCAACTCGTTCGCTCACCACCATCAATCGAGCTACTATGTCCGAAATGCCACGGGCGGCTGGTAGTTCAGCCGCCCGCGTAAATTGAATTCTGGCAGAGTAGTGTTAGTGCGACCGAGTATCAGCGGCTAACCCAGAACTTTGATTACCGCGTCGATGTCGCCATCCACGATGGCGTCGATGGGGCTGCGGCCGGCCAGGGTAGATAGCGGCGCCTGAAGCCAGCGCTCCCTGGCCGCCGGCGTCCGGAACCGACGTTCGATTGAATGGCGCAGAGTATCGAGTTTTGCGATTCGGCGACGCTGATCAATCGAAGGCGTCCCCCCTTCCCCGCCGGTCAAGCGGTCTCCATCGATGCGTACTTCACGCACCAAATTTGCAAACAGTTCGTCCATCATTTCTTGAATATGAACAGTATCCAAGCCTATGGCAAAACCCTGGCGCGGAAACATGCAAAAAGGGGCCACGACATGGTAGGTGAGGACCTTTACAGTCGGCTTG
>JBPCNJ010000022.1:0-6624 GCA_051001375.1 Gemmatimonadaceae bacterium | reverse complement strand
GAAAACCTGCCGGAGTTCATGCGCCAGGCCGCCGAGGCGTTTGCTGCCGATCCAGACGCTTACGAAGTGATTGTCATTGACGATGGCTCGACGGACGAGACCTGGGCCGTGCTGCAAGAGTTGACGCAACGGTACCCGTTCCTGCGCGCCGAACGACACAGAACGCAGCGCGGAATCGCGCACGCGCTTCGCACCGGATACCTCGCGTCGCACGGCCGCGTCCTCGTCTTCTACCCCGCAGACTTGCAGTACAAACCAGAGGACATCCCTCGGCTTGTCGCTCCGATTTTGGACGGAGAGTCAGACATTGTAGCCGGATACAAGCAGGGCAAGTACGAGAAGGCGTTCGTGTCGCGTATCTACAATTCCCTGAGCCGTTCGTTATTCGACGTGCCAGTGCGCGACCTGAACTCGGTGAAGGCATACCGGCGCGAGATCATGGACGGTCTTCCGCTCCGTCCTGATTGGCACCGCTACATGGTCGTGATCGCGGCTGCACAGGGCTTCAGCGTGGGCGAGGTGCCCGTACCGCTGTATCCACGCCACGCGGGCAAGTCCAAGTTCGGAATTGGTCGGATCCCGGTCGGCGTGCTGGACATGCTGTCGGTGTGGTTCGATCTAAGGTTCGGGACGAAGCCGCTACTTCTCTTCGGAGTGGCCGGTGCGGCGCTGTTCGCCATTGGCGTGATTACGGGGTTAGCGGCGATCGCATGGCGAGTATTCTATGGAACCGGCTTCCGACCGCTTCTCAATCTGGTTGAAACGTGCGTCATCGTGGGCACGCTGCTATTCGTCGGCGGCTTACTGGGCGAATTGATAGCGGGTGAGCGGGCGGAGATGCGAGAGCTGCGCCGGCAATTCGACGAGTTACGTGCGCAACTCGCCGACACCGAGACTACCGATCGAGATCAGCGTGAGTCGCGCGAGTCCCGTTTGAGTCGTATGCCGTAACGTCCGAGAAATAGCGCCAGCTCTTCCGTGAGCGGCGTTCCTTCGCTGCTCCGGGTGTTCCCGCCGAGGTCGAGCCAGTCGACTCCTGTCGCTCGATACGTCGCGAGGGTTTCCGGTGGCAGTGCATGCTCCGACAGCACCGTGTCACCGCGGCGCACCCCGGCGCCGGCTGGGAGCGGTTGGCGAAGCCACAGCAGTCGCCATATACTCCCGTCCCGCGCGTATGTCCGAAATGGCGGAGCATCACCGACCGTGACTCCGGAATCGATGATGAACCGGTCGAACTCCCGAATCATATAGGCCACGATAGCGGAGCGCTCCGTCTCGCTGGGCCGGCGTGGGAAATCCGGCGCGGACCGGATCACCCGTGCAGGTGACCCGACAGCAAGACTGAGCGGTGGAATCGATCCCGAGACGAGCGAGTTTGCCCCAATCACGCTGCCATCACCGATGGTTGATCCTGGCATCACGAATACACGCCAAGGCAACCAGACACTGTTGCCCAGCGTCACCGGTTCGTACGTGACTGGATAGCCGTCGAGCGCGTTGAGCCAAGCGCCGTGTGTGAAGATAAGGCAGTGCCCGCCAATGCCCGTGTCGTCACCGATAATGACCGGCTTTGTGGGATTGATATTCGCCATCTGCAAGATGATCGTCCTGCTCCCCAACTGGAAACGCGATTCCGGAAGCTGCGGACCGCCCACGAATACCTGCTCGCGGATTTTTGCATCCTCACCGACGTCGATCACGTTGCACGCGACGTAACTCATCGTTCCGACGGATGAGTGTCGCCCAATCCGGATGCTGCGTCCCATGACGATAGCGAGCAGTCCGATCTCAACGAAATCACCGATGTCCACGCTGTCACCGACAACGACTCCGCCGAACGCGAAGCGCACGCCGTGGCCGATCCTGTAGCCGAGGAATGTCCGGTACGCCCACTTCTTCAACGCGCTCGGCATCCAGCCGAACAACAGAAGATGCTGGAAGGGAATTCGCGCGCTTTTAACGAGCCGATCGCTCATAGGTGTGTTGATGAATTGCAGCAGGACGTGTTAAACGCAGGGCGTAACATAACCGTTGCGCCGCTGGCGCACACACGTCGGCGCGTCGCATGGCACCCTCAGCAGATGAATGTTAACTTCCGGGTCAGTTGCGGACCCTTCTCACTCACCGAGCCCACATGGCACCGACACCGTCTCCGGGAATCCGCCCAGCCACGTATCCGCTCCTGTGCGTGTTGGCCGCCATCGGGACGGCGTGCGGCGGTGGTCAGGTTCAGCCGGAGACTCCCCCCGCCGTTCCGCTGACGCGCATTGTAGCGACACTCCCCGTTGCAGCGCGTCCTTTCGGGATCGATGTGTCGTCGGCGGGAGTGGTCTACGTCACCCAACTCGACGGTGGTACGGTCACTACTGCCAATGCGTCTACTTCCAAGCTAACCGGAGCGTTCTTCGTTGGGTCAACGCCCACGGCTGTTGCCTTCAATGGGACGGGAACGATCGCCTACGTTGCGAACCAGGCCAGTGGCACAATCAGCGTCGTGAATGTCGCTACCGGCGCGGAGGCCGCCACCATTCGAGTCAGCGGTGATCCATTCAACGTCGCGGTCTCTCCAGACGGCTCGGCGGTGTACGTATCGACCAACGACGGACGTGTCTCGCGCATTGATCCCACAACGCGAACCGTTACGGCCTCGGTCTTCGTTGGAACCGGGCCCAGTAGTCTTGCGTTTCGTCCGTCTTCGGGGCTGCTGTACGTGTCGTCGTACGTGCTCGGAACGATCAATGAAATTGACCCGCGTGCAATGCGCGTGCTACGCACCTTCCAACTCGGCGGCGCCCTGCAGGGCATGGCGTTCGCGAGGGACGGCTCCGAGTTGTACGTCGCGGATGAAGCGGGCCGACTGCTCGCGGTGCGCATAACGGACGGAGCGATTACCCGTTCCGCGTCGCTGAGCGGCAATCCGTTCGGGCTCGTGCTCACGCAAGACGGCGCTCAGATTGTACTGTCTCGCGCAATTGCCGGTGATGTCGTGATCGTGGACCGCGCGACATTCGCGCTCGTTCGCACTTTCGCGCTCGGCGGTGCGCCGCGTCGCGTGGCACTCACACGAGACGGTCTCACCCTCGTTGTGGCCAACGAGAGCGGCTCGGTAACCTTCATCAAGTGATGCACGCGATGCACCGCGGTGGCCTGCCGTGATTCGTATATCGGCTGTCACAGCGGCCGCGCTCGGGACCGCGGAAAAGTTCGCGGTCAACGTCCTCGTCGATCTCTCCCGCCTGGCTCAGGTGGACTCGCCGGAGATCGATGCGGTTGAGCTTCGAGCAATTGATCGCCCCGCTGACGGGGACCTGCGCGCCTGTGTTGATGCAGGGTGGTACATCGAATCGCATGATGGCGTAGTCGATATTCCCCGCGCGGCACTTCGTCAGGTAACGGCGGTCGTTGGCGCGATCGCCGAGCAATCCTCCACTGCGGAGGACCGTTTCGGCCGCGTACCGCCGACGGTCAATGCGGTCGTTGCGGCAGGGCTTGAACGCCAGCCGGTTATTTCGCAAGCAGCCGTGCTGTTGCGGCAAGCAGTTACGCGCGCCGCTGGTTCGCGCCCACTGCGGCTGGTCCAGCCGTGGCCGAACGGGAAGCGATGGGCAGCCGCCTTCACGCACGATCTCGACGTCGTCGCGCTCTGGCCCGCGTTCACCGCGTTACGCGTCGTGGAGCTTGCGCGAAACCGCGATGCTCGACGCATCGGCGCAGTAGTGTCCGCCGCCGTCCGCGCGATCGGGCGGAATCCCGTGCTCGGCGCTGTCGATTCGGTGCTGGAGGCAGAGCGTGCGCACGGCGTTTTGTCCACGTGGTTTATCCTGTGCGGCAGTCCGACCGCCAACTCGTTCGTTGCGGGCGACGTTACTTACCGCCCCGAAAGCGTCGGCGCGCGCGCCATTCTCCGGAGGATCGCTGGGGGCCGAAATGCGATCGGCCTGCATGGAAGCTTTGCAACATCGGAGGGACCCGCTGTTTTTCGCGACCAGCGCGCGCGACTCTCCGCCCTAACGGGCCAGCCGGCACTCGGCGTTCGGCAGCACTTCCTTCGTATGCGACCCGGGGCCACGCAAGCCGCCATGTGCGCTGCAGGCTTCGTGTATGATTCCACTTTCGGGTTCGCCGATCGCAACGGCTTCCGGCTCGGCGTCGCGGATGCAGTCCCCGCCTGGGAGGAGACAGGCAAAGATGCACTTCCGCTCCAGCTCATCCCATTCTGCTGGATGGACCGCGCGCTCAGCAAGTACAGAGGCGTGGAAGACCCCGCAGAGTGGCTGGCTGACGCGATGGCCATGGCCGACGAAGCACGGGCCGTCGATGGACTGTGGGTGGGGATCTGGCATCCAAACATGGCGCCGGCACTCGGCTTTCCAGGCGCGACAGAGGCATTCTCGGAACTGGTTCACCGCCTGACAGCACTGGACCCGTACGTCGCGACGCTGGACACGATCGCCGCATGGCGCTCTGCAAGGCGCGCCGTTCGCGTGCGCCGTGTGGACGCGGACGGACGAGTCGTCGCGGAATGTGACGCTGATCCCGGTCTGCCGATGGCTCTTGAACACGCAGATGGCAGCGCAGCCGAACCAGTGACAATGGTGACCACTGCAAGGCACGTTGCGGCGCCAGTTGTGCCGCCGGCACCGGGCGCGCACGCGACAACGTGAACGTCCTCTTCTTGGCGCACTCCTTTCCGCGGTTCGAGAATGATCCCGTCGGCTCCTTCGTACTGCGCCTCGCGACCGCTCTGCGTAGCGCAAATATATCCGTCCGTGTCGTGGCGCCAGGTGGCCCCGGGCTCGCGGCGCGCGACCAGTTTGAAGGCATCGTCGTCGACCGGTTTCGCTACGCGCCCCGGTCCCTGGAGACGCTCGCGTACACGGGCACGATGCGCGACCAGGTCTCCGGGTCGTGGGGCGGCCGTGCCGCGTTAGCGGGTTTCTTCGCTGCGGGCTTTGCCGCTACGTTACGCGCATCGCGCGACTTTCGCGCCGACCTCGTGCATGCTCACTGGTGCTTTCCAGGCGGACTGATCGGTACGTGGCTTCGCGGCGTTCAACCGGTCCCACTCGTTACGACCCTTCACGGCACGGACCTGCGATTTGCGCGCGTTTCCCCGGTGGCCAGGCGCATGTTCGGACACGTGCTGCGCCGCTCCGATGCTGTCACCGCTGTCTCCGGTTGGCTGGCGGAAGAGACGCGCGCACTGGTGCCCACAGTGAACCCGATGGTCGCACCGATGCCTGTGCTGCCGGGCGCTTTTTCTCCCGGTGGCCCGCGTGAACCGAACCGATTGCTGTTCGTCGGCAAACTCAACGCACAGAAGGGTGTTGGGCATCTGCTTCACGCACTCGCGCTAATGTGCGCAAAACCGATGGTGGATATCGTCGTCGGCGTTGGCAGCTCGGAGGGCGAGACGCGACAACTCGCCGCGTCGCTCGGCGTGGCCGACCAGCTACGCTGGCACCCGCTGCTACAACAGCAGGATCTCGCCGCGTTGTACAGAACCGCGACCGCGCTGGTCTCGCCGTCAGTGGACGAAGGGCTCGGCCTCGTCGCCGTCGAAGCTCAGTTGTCAGAGCTGCCGGTTGTCGCATTTCGATCTGGCGGCCTTACAGAGGTTGTGGTGCACGAGCGATCCGGCCTTCTCGTTCCGCCCGGCGATGTTGCCGCGCTCGCGAGCGCGCTCGACCGCCTGCTGGCGCGACCCGACGCGGGCGCGGAATGGGGAAGGGAAGGGCGCCACCTCGGACTCGAGAAATTCGCGCCCGAAGCTGCCGCGGCGCGCTACGCGGGCATCTACCACGATGCACTTCGCGCCCGCAGTTCACGTTCCGGCGCGACACCCTCCGGTTCGGCCTAAATGCGGCGACCATGGCTACGCATAGCGCAGTGGCTCTTCGCGGTCATCGTGATCTCCTTTGTGTCGCTGGCACTGGTCCGGCGCTGGGATCTCGTCAGCGGTGGGATGGCAACGCTGCGAATCGACTGGATCAAGCTTGCTGTCGCCTCTCTGTTCGTTCTCTCGGGTTACGCCGTACTCATTGAAACGTGGCGGCGGGTTCTCGCCGCGTGGGACACGTCGCTCGACTGGACTACCGCCGCCGAGATCTGGTTCGCTTCCAGTCTTGGAAAGTACGTACCCGGAAGTGTGTGGGCTCTGGCCGCCGCTGGAGTGATGGCCCGCCAGCGTGGAGCATCCGCCGTTGCGGCCGCCGGCTCGTCCGTCCTCGTCACGATCTTAAATCTTCTCGCGGGCTTCGCGCTCGTCCTTCTGTTCGCGGCGCGGCTGGTGCAGCACGCGGCCGTCTTCGCCGCTGTCGCCGGTGCGCTCGTGCTCGGTGCCATAAGTGCGCCCGTGCTCCTACCGCGCGGCATGGCGATTATGGCGCGCCTCTTCAAGCGAGACATCCCCATGCCGCGCATTCCGGCGAGCACAATCTGGTGGGCTCTGGCGGGGACAGCGCTAGCATGGTGCGCATATGGCGTCGCATTTCGCCTATTCGCGGCCGCGGTGCTGGGCGACAGCGCAGTGCACGGAGATTACGTAATCTACATTGCGGCGTACATGGCCGCGTATCTTCTCGGATTCGTCGCACTCTTCGGGGACGCCGGTAGCGGCGTAGC
>JBPCNJ010000021.1:0-6502 GCA_051001375.1 Gemmatimonadaceae bacterium | reverse complement strand
GACATACGTGTGTGCGTCCTCGACGGTGAGCTTGATCACAGGACCGAAGTCGAACGGGTAGCACGCCAGCACGATCGATTTCACCACGCCGACCAGACGATCACCCGCGAGAAGTGCATCGATCCGGGTCCACGCACGAACACCCTTGTCGAGACATACGCGGTGGTTGGCTGTGGCGATCAGCTCCCGGCCATCCGTGAGAACCACCTTCCACCGCTCGGCATCGCGCCCGCTCACGTGCGTAACGCGATGGTTGCCCCACTCAAGCGTATGCTCGTGCTGCGTGTATAGCACGCATCCCGCGCGAATGTCGCCCGCTCTGATACGTCCGCCGTCATCAAGCAGGATGAGCGTCTCAGGCGCGCAGCATGTGGGTCCGCCCGGCTGCGGCGCTGGCGCGGGCGCTGTCACAGTGCTACCACTGTGTGAGCCGGTGGTGAAAGTTCCGATGTATTGCCGGCCTTCAGCCGCCGCTATGTCGCTCGCCGTTTGCGTAAACTGCGGGTTCCATGCGCCCGTGAAATCAGGGTCGTCATTGTACACGTAGTACGAAACGTTGTCGGCGTTGGTATAGATTTGCTGCGCGGGATACGTGATCGTTTTGGTACCGATCCGGGCCGTCACGCTCGCGATGTTGGCAATCCAATTAGTGCCGTCGAACGTCGTTGGTGAGATCCACTGCGCGCCGTTCAGGCTCCAACCCAAGCCGCCGATCTTGCCCATCGGTAGCAGGTTTAGCTTGCTCACGCGGCCGTTAGGATCGGCCAGCGTGTAGATCCTGGCCGACGAGTCCTCGTCCAACACGTCGATCGAAATCAAATCGACGAACACTTCCGCACTGGCCGAGCCGCCGTAGTTCGCCGCGACCAGCGGGCGGAAGTACGATACTCCGGGATAGAGCGGGGATGGGTTGGTAGCGTCCGGGGCTTCGTGTGCGCCCGTCCCCAGACCGCGGAAGAATCCTGTAAACGTCTCCCACGCCGCACCGTTATAGGGGAGCACCTCGCCCGACCTCACGACGTAGTGCTGATTGCTCGCGGTGTTCGCCCCGGAGACGCTGACGCGTGTACTACCGTTGGCGGCCACCCCTTCCACTCCGACAAGGAATCCGCTTGGACCCGTACCGCCAGTATCGCCACCGTCGTACGAGTCGTAGGCCACGATCCGCATGCGGTACAGTTTGGTGGGGTCGAACGCGATCGGTTTGTTGAGCGCGATCCAGGACTGACCCAGCATGCGGAGCCGGTTCCCGCCTGAGCGTCCGCCCGGGACTACCGTGCAGCCGCCGGCGCTCTCGTAGATGTTCCAGGCATCGAGCGCATTGGCACTCGTCCACGCTTCTTGCCACACGCCAGTATTGCCACGCCCTACCAGATCGCTCGGTGTGCCCGCGACGGTGCCGCCGTACTCCACACCCGTCGTCAGATTGCCCGCACGGTTGAGCCCCGTTTGCGGCGGCACGATCACGCTCTGGGAGATCGTCTGTCCGCTGTCGGTCCCGGTAAAGCGATAGGCGTGCGACACTCCGCCCGGCGCGTCACGTGTTACGGTGAACGTGGGAAATGCAATCTCGCCCTGATCAACCCCATCGATAAAAACACGGACACGGTCGCCCGTGGCCGATATGCTGTAGGTGGTGGGTTGCTCCGTGTACGTCACCACGAGATCGGGGCCGAACTTTGTTTTATCCCGGGCGACGATGGTCCGCATGATGGTTTCCGCGCCACCGCCCGTTATTTCGGCGCGTATCGTCACGCTGGAGGGAAGGCTACCATAGGCCGGACGTGTTATCACGATCGCCGTGCCCGATACCGCCACCGTCGGCGTATCCGGCTGCACGTTCTGGTTCGCCCCGATATTGGCCGTCGTGTTGTGCGTCGTTACCGTGATTACAGGTACGGCGCTCCCCGACGGGTTCGAGGAGGAGACCCCGAACGCCTCGGATACGTCGGTCATGGCGCCGGGCGTGACGACAAGATCAGGCGTTACGGTGTCCTTCCCGATCGCCGGAATGGTTACCGCATCCGTCACGCTCTGACCGTTCTTGTCGCCGCGGAAGGTGTACACGTGATCCACGCCACCGGACGGACTCCGCGCGACGATAATGGGCGACGGCGGAGCGGCTGAGAACGTTGGCGCGCCATCGATCGAGAGCAACACGCCGTCCCCGCCATACGCGATCGAGTATTGCGTTGCTCCCGGAGTAGCTACGACGTTGAGTGACGGGCCGACGATCGGACCTAAGACCGGCCCGCTCCCCGGACTGTCGCCCAGCACGAGCCACGTGGTGTACGCACCGGCGGGCTTGGCTCTGGCTCCGATCGTGGTGTAGCCGTGGCCCTGGTCCAGCTCGTGCGCCACCGTCTGCGAGGCTAGCGCCTGGTCAACGTCGTAGTGAGTGCCGTTGGCCAGATAGGTGTAGAGATCGCCCGGTTCTGCGGGCCACCAATAGATCGTCCGCATTTGCTGCTCAAATGGCGGCGAGCTCAAGTCGCTGAGCGCGGCGTTAGCCAACGCGGTCGCTTCTTCGGGTGTATCTATGGCCGAAGTCGCGTCCTCGGCCAACTGCATGAACGCGCGGCCATACTTGGAGATCGAGACCGCGTCGGTAACAGTCACCGAGTCGCCCAATCCTGTAGCACTATTGGTGAACGTGACTTTGACGACGTTTCGGATATTGGCCGAATTAATCTCAGCCTGCGGGATGTCGAGATACTCATCCGGTCCGAACGTCGCATCGACCGCGGTCTTATTTCGCGGCGGCAGTACGAGTGTGAGGCGAAACGCGCCAGTGCTATCGTACTGGTACCGCACACTGGACCCGCTTGATTGCAACGCCAACGAGTTGAGCGCGTCCATGATTGAGCCCAACGGCACATTCTGCGTTCGAAGCAGGATCGTGGGCGGATCAGGGACGTACAGTGTGATGTCACTGCAACCGTTATCGTTCAGAATCTGTTGCATCACCGTCGCTAACGGAACGCCTGATGCGCTGCCGTAAGGCCGCACGACCTCTATCTGCGTGCTCTGCAAGCGGGAGCCAATGTCGCGGAATGAGAGCACCATCGGGTCGGCGTTGAACGCGATCCCGTCTATCAGCCCGCGGAACACCTCGCGGTAATCACTCTCGATAGGAGCGACCCGCCACGGTGTTTGAGCCGTCTGAATTATGATCCCGTGCTTGGCGTCCAGTACCGGGCCGTATGATCCATCCGCGCGACGATTGAGCGGCGAGCCCTGCATTAGGGGCGATAGCGATTGAAAGAGCCCCGTAGCGCCGCCCTGCTTCGCGTCCCGCCTGAGCTCGACGGTACCCGACATTACGGGACTGTCGGGGTTTCGCTCCCAGCGGATCTTGCCCAGCCAATCGACCGCGCCCAGGTCGGACAGGTCGTGGTAGTTGCCATCGGCGTCCGCGATGTAGATCCGTACGCTAATCTTGAGCTGCGGGGCCGAGAGTGTTGCGCGCTCCGTACTGGTGATAGGACGCATTAGAGAGCGGCCTAAACCTCAGAGAGTGCGATGCCCAACGTCTTCCGGTAGCCGAGGAAATCGTCGATCACGTACGCCGCGTCCTTGTAGGTCACTTCACACAGGATCGTGGCACTGGACCCTCTCGTGACTAGCGCGTCACCGCCGCACTGGACGAATGCGCCGTACGGGACCGCGGCCTTGAGCACGGCCTCGTCCTCCGCGGCCAGGTCTAGCGGCGTGAAGGACCAGTTCCGTTTCTCGCCCGATATGGTCGAGCGCAGATTGCCGCTAAATGAGCGCTCGGACTTGCCGACGATAAAGGACGCGCCCTGCGATGCGCCGCTTTCGACGACCTCGAGCGTGAAGCCCGCGACGGTAAGAAATACGCTCACGATTGGATCTGCGACCACTTCGTGGTAGTGCCGGAAGCCGCCAACGACCGACGCTGAAATTCGTTAAGCACCTCTGTTGCTATCTGCTGCGGCTCTTTGTTGGTGCCGTTGATGTTGATGTCGCCCGAGAACGTCAGTGTCGCTGGTACATTCGGGATTATGGCCGACCTGAGCGCCGACAGCTCACCGCCGAACCCTGCACCCCCCGATGTAAGAGTGTTCGGCAGCGTGGCGTTGTAGCGCGCCGCATCGACTTTGAAGTACGGGGCGACGTTCTGCATGCTTTGCGTCACGGCGCTAACGCTCGTCTGCATTCCGTTCAGCGCGTCGATTACCGAGCCGACAACGCCGGTCAGTTCCGAGAGATTGGAGAAGCCGCCAAACGCGGACGGGTCGATCGACTTGTTTGCCAGACCTTCAACCAATCCCGCTAGATTGGCACGAAGCGCGTCCTGGCCCACCTTCGTCGTTGTGTCAAACTTGGAGCTGCCGATCAGGTTTTTGCCGATCGACTGAATAAGCGCGACGTTGCGAGCGAGGTCGTCCGCTGGTGTCGTCTTCCCCGCAATCTTGTCGCGCAGTTCGGCCAGCGTGTTTTGATCGCTGAACGATGAACTGAACGCGAACGCGGCTTTCGCGGCGTCCAGGAACCCGGTACGCAGTTGATCCAGCGCACCCACCACCAGGCGCCCGCTCTTGTCGGTGAGCGTGACACCGTAGTTCTTGGCGATTGCCGTCAGCTGGTCAAACGTCAGCCCGAACTGAGCCAGCACCGGGTTCAGGGCGTTTAGCTGGCTTTGCAAATCTCCCGTCTTTCGCGTCAGCCCAAAGAGGCCGAGCGCGCCGCCCAGAATGCCGAACTTGCCCAGCGTGGGTGCGGTACCCGATTGGTTTGCACTCACTCCGCCGAGCGCGCCCTTGTTCTGGAATAGTGCGCTTAACGCGTTCGCCGCACCTACGGTGTTGCCAGCGTTCACGGTGAACCCGCTTAGCTTGACCGCCACCTGTTGCAAGGCCAGCGTGTTAGCGTGCAGCACTTCCCGCCTTGCCAGTTCGGCCTCGTTCACACCGCCGAACGCCTGCTTCAGGAACGCGACCGAGGACGCGATTGCGGACACGTCGGCGACCGGATTTGCGAAGCCTTCCGCTGCGGCTGCACCGATATTCGTTGCCGCGTTCGCACCCGTGTTGAGCAGGGCCGACAGATGCTCATTGCCTGAAGCGCCAGCAAGATCAGCTAAACCGTGCAGCAGGTTCGAGGCTTTGGTGAGCGCCGTAACGATTCCCTGGAACGGTTTCGCGATGTCCTTTCGTGCGACCCCGTTCAACAGATTATCAATCTCGGCAAGGAGTTTTGTTAGCGTGTCCCCGGGCGGAATCGCGGCTTCCAAGCTGTGCTTAAGAGCGACGCCGACCGCGGCAGCGCCTTTAGTCGCGGCCTGATATGCTGGTGACGAGGCCAGATCGATCTGCTTACCGGCCGGACGTACCGCGTTCTCAATGCTGATACGCGTCCGGATCGCGGCGGCTTCGGCTACCGCTTTCCGCAAAGGATCAAGAACCGACGTAGCGGCGAATTCCTTGCCGACACTGGCGAGAGACGCTTTCATCACCGCATCGACCTGATCGCTCAGACCCTTGGCGAGGTAATCGAAATTGGGCAGCACCGGCAACGTTATCTTGACATTGCCCAACGTCCCGAGCGCATCGCGGAGCTTCTTAATATCCTCCACACGCTTACCGAACCCCTCGAACGACTCGCCGCGATTGCGGGTTAGCTCGCTCCCGAGCCCGTTCAGGATGGAGAGTGCCTGGCCGACCGAGTTGTAGGCGGCTGTCGCTGTCGCGGGCAGTGGCGAGGTCCGCTTGGCGATCTCGTTAACAAGACGGACAATGGTAGATATTTGCGCTTCGCGTTCTTTCGCCGCTTCGGTTGCAGCCTTTGCGGCGTCCTTTGCGGCGTCCTTAGCCGACTCTTCCGCAAGAGCACGGGCTTTCGCTGCGGCTGTTCCCGTGGTAGTGTCAGCGGGTGTTCCGTTTGCGGTGGCCAGCTTTTGCGCTGCTGCTGCTGCCGTAGCGGCGACCTGCGCCTTCTTCCAGTTGGCTTCCACGTCTGCGACGTGGTTAGCGCCGGCGTTGGCGAGCTTGTTGAACTTGTCCGTTTCGTGGCTTGTAGCGCTCACGATCGCGGGGATCTTTCGCAGCGCGTCGATAGCGGCCCCGCTGTTGCCCACCACGCCCTCCGCTGCGGCGATCGCGATCTGGCGCTGTATCTGACCCAGCCCGCTAGCTGCCGCGGACAAGGAGCTCATGGAGGCTCCGGCACGCGATAGCCCGTCGCGGATCTCCGCGATGTTGAGCGCGACATTGTGCAGCGAGAGCGCGAGCGATCCAGCTTCGGTCGTTGTCCGGCCTAGCTCCGTGCCGAACCCGAAAACGCTACCGATGATTCCGGTCAACTGTCCCGCGACCTCAACGAACGCTGAGAGCACCAGCTCTACCTGGAGCCTGTTGTCCCCGAGCCAGCGCGAGAACTCCTTAGCCTTCTCAATAACCGCGAGTACCGCGTTGCCGATACCGTCCCCGATCCTACCACCGATCTCGTTCACAACGTCGAGCAGAGTCTTGAAGGCTGT
>JBPCNJ010000020.1:0-7571 GCA_051001375.1 Gemmatimonadaceae bacterium | reverse complement strand
TCGAGCGGTGAGCTTCATGAACGGCAGTATGACCAACGCGAAGCCTACCAGCCCAAGCGCCGCCGCGATAAAGATCGTCAGCAGCGCACGATTGGGGCCGAGCGCCGCACCCGCTACGGCCATGAGCTTGACATCGCCGAAGCCCATCGCCTCGCGCTTGAGTGCGACCTCGCCGAGCCAACCGGCGACCGCGATTGCTCCGGCGCCAACAAAGGCGCCAATCAACGCGTCGTATGCGCCCGCGAAGGGCGAAGGACCCTGGAGAAACAGACCGGCGAAGGCAGTCACGATCACCCAGACAAGGCCGAAGACCGTGAAGCCGTCCGGAATGAGATAGTGCTTGGCGTCGGTGACGGCGACCCCGAGCAGAACCGTCGCGAATACCGCGACTCGTACAGCGGTGAAGGTCGGGCCGTAGGCAACGACCGAGCCCGCCCAGACCAGTGCCACGAGCAGCTCTATCAACGGGTACTGCGCAGAAATAGGGAGCGAGCACCCCGCGCAGCGACCGCGCAGCGTCAGCCAGCCGAGGATCGGTACATTCTCGTGCGCCCGGATGCCGCGTTCGCAGTTGGGACAGCGTGACGCCGGCGACACCACCGACAGCCCAGCCGGCCAGCGCGCGATGCACACGTTCAGGAACGAGCCGATGCATGCCCCTGTCAGGAATGTGAACAGGAACACGAGAGCACTGCTCGGTAAACCGTCAATCATGCTGCTGTTCATGCCGTGAGAGTGTAAAGGAGAATCCCGGTTGCCACCGCGACGTTGAGGGACTCCACTGCCCGGATGGGAATAGTGACGGCGCGGTCGGCAGCGCGTGTCATGGCGCCTGAAACACCGTTCCCCTCATTGCCAACGACGAGTGCGAGCCGGTCGGGGGCACCAGACCGCGGCTCCAGTCGCTCTCCGCTCGCACTCGTTGTCCACAACTCCACGGCATTGATCCGGCAATAGTCAAGAAGCGATTCGGCCGAGGAGGCGAACGCGTGCTGCGTAAAGAGGGCGCCCATTGCCGAGCGTACAACTTTGGGATTCCACAGGTCCGCCGTGCCGGCCAGTGCCACAGTTGCCGACGCTCCAAACGCTGCGGCAGTCCTTAGAATGGTGCCAACGTTGCCGGGATCCTGCACCCCGTCCAACACTACAATAAGAAGCCGAACACGCGGCAGGAGCTCCTCGAACGATCGTTCAGGGCGAGCGGCCAGGACCAGAACGCCTTGGGGCGATTCGGTCGCGGCGGCCGATCCCAGCTCGTAGTCGCTGATATGGGCCAACTCATATGCGGCCGCGGCGGCACTGACGGCCAAACGACGGGCTAAATCAAGGCCGCGCTCAGTTTCGGAAAGCGATGGTGAAATAAGGGCGCCGCGGAGAGGGAGCCCGGACGAGAGGAGCTCCTCCACAGTCCTGATTCCCTCGGCCAGAAACAGCCCCGACCGCTCCCTTGCGCGGCGGCGATGCAGATCGCGCGCCATTGTGAGAAGCTTCACGCGTGCACTTTCACGCCTATTCGGGTGTAATGATGGAATGTCTCTTGCCTTTGTGCACTGGGAAAATCTACCGAGGGGGCGAATGAAACGAATTGTCATGCTTGCGGCGGCCGTGACGTTTTCCGGCTGTGCCATTAACCAGCAGCAGGAAGTTCAGATGGGCCAGGAGTACTCCGCACAGATCGCGCAGCAGCTGCCGCTGATCAGTGACCCGGTGGTGGTGCGCTACATCAACGTGTTGGGTGATTCGCTAGCTCATCTCACGCCGCGCGCCGATCTGGACTGGCACTTTTACGTGGTGGACAGTCGCGAGGTGAACGCATTCGCCGTTCCGGGCGGCTACGTGTACGTCAATCGCGGGCTCATCGAGCGAGCTAGCAGCATGGACGAGTTGGCCGGCGTTCTCGCGCACGAGATCACGCACGTTGTGGATCGGCACTCGGTGAAGCAGATGCAGCAGCAACAGGGCGCCAGCATCGGCGTCAATCTCGCTTGCATTCTGACGAGTGTTTGCAATAATCAGGCGACAGGGACCGCGATCAATGTGGGCGCCAGCGCGCTGTTCGCAAAATTCAGCCGAACCGACGAGACGCAGGCGGATGACGGAGCAATTGGCATCGTTGTTCGCGCGGGAATCTCACCCAACGGGCTCGTGACGATGTTCCAGAAGCTGCTCAACGAGCGCCAATCGCACCCGACCGCGGTGGATGCGTGGTTCGCAACCCACCCGCTGGAGGAGAGCCGTATCGCGGACGTGCAACAGCGCATAAACAAGATCCCGCAGAGCGTCCTCCGAGGGCTCACGATCGACTCGCAGAATTTCCATTCGTTCAAGAACCGAATCCGGTCGCTACCTCCCTCGCCGACGCCACGCGCGCAGTGAGCTGCGGCGGGTCAGCGATGCTCAGCACACACGCGTAGCAATAACGCCCCCGGATCTACTCCGGGGGCGTTATTGCTAATGCTGCTGTCGTCGGTAACGCGACGCGTACACGCCGTTTTACAGCGTCGCGACGAGGCCCTTCACCAGCGCCTGAAACTGCTCGGCGACGCGGCTTGTTGTCGCCAGCACTTCCGCGTGATCCAGCGGGCTCTGTTGCACTCCGGCAGCCATGTTGGTGATGCAACTCACTCCGGCGACACGCATGCCGAGCGAGCGGGCCATCACAACCTCCGGAACGGTGGACATTCCGACGGCGTCCGCGCCGAGAATGCGCACCATGCGCACTTCGGCCGGCGTCTCGTACGCGGGCCCGCGTAGCGCGGCATACACGCCGGCCCGGAGCGGCAGCCCCATGGCGTTGCCGACAGAGTGTAGCGTGTCGCGGAGGCCGGCGTCGTAGGCGTGGGACATGTCCGGAAATCGGGTCTCGTCCGGTGCGGAAGCACCCGTGAGCGGCGAGTCGAACATGAGGTTGATGTGATCATCAATCACCATCAAGTCGCCAGCGCTGAAGTCAGTGTTCACCCCGCCGGCGGCGTTGGAGACAAATAGCGTTCGCGCACCGAGCGCGTGGGCGAGCCGAACCGGGAAGGCGGTGAGCTGGAGCGGGTGTCCTTCGTACGCGTGAAACCGGCCCGCGAAAACCAGCACTGGCACTCCCGCGAGCGTCCCCGCGACAAGCTGGCCGGCGTGACCGTGAACGCTGACTCCCGGAAATTCCGCGATTTCCGTATACGACAGCACCACTGGATCGACAATTTCGCCCACGAGGCCGCCCAGGCCCGATCCCAGGATAATGGCAACGCGCGGCGCGACGTTACCCAGTTGCGTTGCCACAGCGGAGGCGGCCGAGCGGGCAGCGACGGAGTCGTATTGTATCATGCCTATGTCACGCCCCTTGTCATCCTGAGTATCCCCAATCGCGCCGAAGCTCCTCATGGACCCGGGCCGCGAGCTTTTCCCGCTCTGGGAGCGGCAGGAACGCCGCGTTGCATCCGTTCATGACGCAGCGGGCCAGATCATCGGTCGTGAAGCCGAGATCCCGAATCAGGCGGGCGAATTCACTTGTGAGCGTTATGCCGCTGATGAGGCGGTTGTCCGTATTCAGCGTAACGTTGACGCCGTAATCCAGGTAGCGTTTCACGGGATGTTCGGCGAACGACTCCACCGCGTGCGTCTGGACATTGCTCGTCGGACACAGCTCCAACGGGATCTGCCGGTCGCGCAGGAAGCTGAGGAGTTGTGGATTCTCTCCAGCGCGGACACCGTGCCCGATGCGGTATGCACCGCACAGAAAGAGTGCCTGCTCGATCGATCCAGCTCCATCGCCCTCGCCCGCGTGACACGTGACGCCCAGGAAGTGCTCCCGCGCGTACAGGAATGCGGCAGCATGCGCGCCGGCAGGATTACCGGCCTCACCGCCGGCAATGTCGAAACCAACGACGCCGCGATCCATGTAGCGCACCGCTAGCTCCGCGGTCTCCACCGATACCTCCGGCGACCACTGCCTGAGCGAGCAGCATATGAAGCGCGCAACGGTTCCAGACTCCGACTCGGCACGCGCGAGTCCGCGCATCGTCGCGTCCATCACCTCGTCCTCCGTCAGGCCGGTGCGCGTGTTCAGGCGCGGCGCGTTGCGCACCTCTATGTAGCGAACGCCATCGGCCGAAACATCGTGGACCAGCTCATACGCTGCCCGCTCCAGCGCGTCCGGCGTCTGCAGCACGGAGATCGTCGCTTCGAAGCGGTCCAGATAATCCTCAAGGCTGCTGACGTTGTCGGCGCGCATGTACGCGCGCAGCTCTTCCGGGTTGGAGCGCGGCAGTGTGACGTTCTGCTCCATCGCTAGCTCGAGCATGGTCTCGGGGCGCATGGATCCATCGAGGTGACAGTGCAGCTCGATTTTGGGCATGCCTCGTAGCTGATCGGCAGTCGGTTGGTCCAGGTTGTTCACGTTATATGTTGAGGAAGTCAATCGCCGTCTTTGGCGTCTGGTGTATCGTGCGTATCGGGTGCATTGGGTGTATCGCTTGTGCGAGCCGGCCGGGCGCTCACCACGCGGAAGATGGCACCAGCGTAGGCTGCCGAATCGATTGGACTGGGGAGGCCGCGACTATCAGTGAGTGCGCGAGTCCCTGCGCGCAGTTCCAAAGCCAGTTCCGGGCGCCATCGCTCGATGGACTCGATGGTAGTATCTCCAGCCGTCGCCTCGACCGGCGTTCCGTCGACAAAGATCATGAACGGATCGGTCACTGCGCTGCCTCCGGCCGCACGAAAGCCCAGTTCTTCACGAAGTACTCCGAGGGGGTGATCACCTTCCTGCGGCGAATCTCATCGACCAGCAACTGCCGTATCTCCTGCTGTCGATCGTACACAACACGTGCGCCGCGCAGCATTGCGTAGCCACCGCCGCCAGTCTGCCGGTAGTTATTCAGCGCGAGAGTGAAGGAGTCCGTCGCCGTGACCGGCTTGCCGTGATACACCAGCGTCGTGACGCGCTGGCCAACCTGCCGCGAAAGGTCCAGCGTATACTCCACGCCGCTTACAACATCGAAGTTGTATCCGGCCACGGTAGTGTCCACAATCAACGCGCCCCGCGGGTTTGTTTTGTAGTACCGGCTGCTGTAGTCCAGATAGGAGCGCAGTTGGGCACCGCTGATGCGTACGGCGCGAAGCGTGTTGTCGTACGGGTAAAGCTGCGCCGCCTGCGCGATGTTGATGGGGCCGGGCCCGAGCCGCGCACCAAGATCGAAGGCCGCCGTGGATGCGAGGTCAGCGCCAGCGGCCTTGCGCTCGACTTCCAGAATGAAATCCGTGAGCGGCACGTCCATCGCGCGCGCCGAGTCTGCGCGCCACAATACCGGCGTCGATCCGATGGGAGACGTCACGTACGCAATCGTTTGGCGGTGAACCTGCTCGGAGGCGCGCAGCACGCCCTTATCTTCACGGTGCTGTGCGGTCTGCACCAATGTTCCCGTGGCTGGCCCGACATCCCATCGCTCGCCGGACGCATCGCACGCGAGCGGGACGGCGGCCGCGGCGATACTCGTCGCCCAATTCTTGGGTTGGATCAGCAGTGTGTGGCCGATGGTCTCACCGCCGTTCTCCTTGTGCGAGTGGCCGTACACGATGACGTCGATGCCGGGGACCTCCGCGGCGACCCGAGCGGCGACGTTTTCACTTCCGATGCTTGTGCTCACGGTGTCGTAACTGGAAGGCTCGTTCAGTCCGGAGTGCAGCAGTACGACTACAACATCAGCGCCTCTCTTTCGTGCTTGCGTGACGCCCGCGCGTACCGCCGGAACGATGTCGCCCACGCGCAGTCCTGCCCTCTTCAGATTCTCCGCATCCCACACGTTCGACCCTGGTGTGGTTGCACCCACGATGCCGACGTTCACGCCGGCCCTGCGCACGATGGTGAGCGACGGGTACGCAGCGGCGCCGTCGGAGTTGCCGTTGGTGTGATACACGTTCGCGGCGATGAACGGAAAGCGCGCCTGTGCAACGGAGCGGTTCAGATATGGCACGCCGTAGTTGAACTCGTGATTACCGATAACGGCAGCGTCGTAGCGCATGGCGTTCATCGCGGCGACGATCGGATTCTGCTTCCGCCGGGTTACGCGCGCGGCCACGTACGCGAAAGGGTTGCCTTGCAGCAGATCTCCGGCATCGACCAGTACCACTTTGCCGGACTGTGCGCGGCGGATCGAGTCGACGATCGATGCGGCGCGCGTGAGTCCCCGGGCCGAGTCGGCAAGGTTGTCGTAGTAGTTCCACGCACGAATGCGCCCGTGAGTGTCAGTGGTCGCCGCGATTGTCAGCGTGTCCGACTGCCCAGCACGACACCGGGGAGCGAATTCGCGTGGCGGCTGTACGTAACCGTGCGCCGCGACGACCGGTGCAGCGCTCATTAACGCGGCGGCGAGGGTCGCCGCGAGAGCCGCAAGGGTTAACATCAGATTAATCTATACGGCGCGTGGCCGGCCGGAAGTCGCGCGATTGATACGCGTTCGTGACACGGCCCAATACCAGGCGCCGCTCCGTTGCGCCACATTTCTCTGATACATGACAGTCCCAGAGTCAGCCAGAACAGACGTCCCGCCCGCCGAGCGCGTGCTCGTCGTTGATGATGAGCCAGACATCGTCGCTCTGGTGAGCTATCATCTAGCCCTGGCAGGCTACCGCGTTTCAACCGCGGCCAATGGCGCGGAGGCATTGGCCCAGGTCCGGCGCGAATCGCCCCAACTCGTGGTCCTCGATCTCATGCTCCCCGGACTGTCTGGACTGGAAGTGCTACAGCGGCTGAGGAGCGACAGTACAACTGCATCTGTAGCGGTGCTGCTGCTGACCGCGCGAAGGGATGAGCCTGACAGGTTACGCGGCCTCTCGCTAGGCGCCGACGACTATCTGACCAAGCCATTTTCGCCCCAGGAGCTTGTGTTGCGTGTGGGCGCAATCCTCCGACGCACGAGGGCCGCGAAGTCGTCAGCGACGGACGAGATTACCGTCGGGTCGATTCGTATCGACCGCGCGGCGCACGAGGTCGTGGTCGACGGCGCGCCGATTGAGCTGACGCCGATCGAGTACAAGCTGCTGCTGACGTTGGCCGAGCGCAAAGGCCGTGTGCTCGCCCGCACGCAACTGCTGGAAACCGTCTGGGAGGCGGCCCCGGATATTCAGACGCGTACTGTCGACATGCACGTTCAGCGCCTGCGTACCAAGCTCGGTGTGGGCGGACATCTCATAGAAACGGTGCGTGGCTTCGGATACCGCATCAGCTCTGCTCCGGCCGTCGGCCGGTAGGCAGAGGGAGATGTCGAGGAGCATATGAAGAGGAACATGTGAAGAGGAACATGTGAAGAGGAACGTGTGAAGATCAGCCATCGTCTCACATTATCGTCTCTCGTGGTGATAGTCGCGCTCACGGCGGCGGTCGCGGCTATCCTGGATCGTCAGTTACATCGGCGCGTTGCCGCCGAAACAATCGATCAGCTCACACGCGAGGCACGGTGGGTGGCGACCGAGTGGACAGCCTCGACGCGACCAATGGATCTCGCACACGATGCGGGTGCAGCTCTGATTCACCGCGGCACGCTGGTGCGACGCGACGGCGCCGGGGCGGGTGATGCCCAGGT
>JBPCNJ010000019.1:0-10942 GCA_051001375.1 Gemmatimonadaceae bacterium | reverse complement strand
CTCCGGTTCCTCGCCCAGTGCGCTCGTCGGAACGGAAATCTGCTCCAGCCGAGCTCCGTTCCGTCGCACCACGTATGCCTCCATGGCGTAGTATTCCGGAAGTCCCAACCTATCCACCAGCGCGGCGGTGCTCTTGTTCCGATCTTCCACACGCTGCCAGAATTCGCGCTCGTCCTGACCTGGAAATGGGGCCCGGTCCTTCTGACTCTGATGCTTGAAGATGGCCAGGATCTTCTCGCGCAACTCTTCTTCCGAGAGGGGCACCAGCACGTCGGCGTCCGAGATTCGCCATTCCTGCCACGCACCGCGATAGTACCATAGCTCCGGCGCGGAGCCGGAGTACCGCTCCAGTGCTCGGTGGACAACCTCGAGGCACATGCGGTGTGTCCCGTGCGGGTCAGACAGATCGCCCGCGACGAACACGAGTTCAGGTCTATGTGACTCCAACAGATCAAGCGTGATGCGGACGTCATCCGGACCAACCGGCGCCTTGCGCACCTCGCCCGTCTGGTAGAACGGCAGATTCAGAAAGCGGGCCTGCTCTCGCTGCATGCCGAAGGTCTCGATTCCCGAAACGGCCTCCGCTTCGCGAATTGCGCGCTTGATCGTTTGCACCTCCGGCACGTCCACCTCGCCCGGCTGCTTGGTCGCGAGCGACTCTTCGGCGCCACTGACGAGACTGCGCATCGGTGCGTCGTCCAGTCGGAAGTCGCGGTCCATTCGGCCCACGAAATCCAGGTAGCGACGCACCTCGTGGTCGAACACCGCGATGTTGCCCGACGTCTGGTACGCGACGAGGATGTCGTTGTCGTTCTGATGCAGCTTGTGCAGCATTCCACCCATGGAGATCACGTCGTCATCCGGGTGCGGCGAGAAGACTATGATTCTGCGGTCGTGCGGCAGCTTGCTGCGTCCGCGGATCTTTGCGACCAGCGCGTTGAACACCTCGCCGTTGAGCGGTCCGGCAGCACCGTAGCGTGCCACCAGCGAGCTCAGGTGGTGCTCGCGATAGTCCTGCGTATCGAGTTTGAGCACCGATTTGTCGGTCACGCCGCTCAACCAGATCACCGCCTCGATCTCGCGCTGCCGATCCCACGTAACCTCTCCCGCCAGCCATGGTGTCGCTACGCGTGTCAGATCCGCGGCGGTGGCGGGATCGACGTAGAAGGTCGCGTTCGGATGCGCCTGTAGGTACGTCGCGGCGACATCGGGGCTCGGATCGCCCTCGACGGCGCGGCGCACGATCCTGGCCTTGTGCTCGCCGGTCGCGACGAGTGCAACCGCACGAGCGCCCATGATCGTGGCCACGCCCATCGTGATCGCTTCGATGGGCACGTTCTCTTCGCCGAAGAAATCAGCCGCCGCATCTCGTCGCGTTATCGTGTCAAGTGTAACGAGCCGAGTGCGTGAGTCGGGCCCGGAGCCCGGCTCGTTAAAGCCGATGTGTCCAGTCTTACCGATGCCCAACAGTTGCAGGTCGATACCACCAGCGTCCCGGATTGCCTGCTCGTATCTCGCGCACGCGGTCTCGACCTCGTTCCGCGGAACGTCGCCTCGCGGAATGTGCACGTTCTCCGGGCGGATGTTGACGTGCGCGAACAGGTTCTCCCACATGTATCGGTGATAGCTGTGGATGCTGTCGCGCGGAATCCCGTAGTACTCATCCAGGTTGAACGTCACCACCGCGGAAAAGTCCAGCCCTTCGGTACGGTGCATCCGGATCAGCTCGCGGTAGATGCCGATCGGCGTGCTGCCCGTGGCGAGACCCAGGACCGCATGTGAGCCAGTGGCGGCTCTGTCCCTGATTAGCCCGGCGATATGCCGAGCAAGCAGTTGCGCTATCTCATCGTGCTCAACTACTACGACCCGTATTCGTTCCAGGGCAGTGGCCATTGTCGGAGGGACTGGATCAGGCTGACGCGCCGATGAAGCTCCGAATATCCACGTCGGAGAGCGCCGGCTCGCTGCCCGCCACATTGCTCAGCTTGCCGCTCTTCATCCACTCCTCCAAATCGCCCACGAGCTCGAATACGTGCTCGAACGAATCGACCACGAAGAGCAGCGGCTGATAGTGATCGATCTCGAAGTGTTGATTGATCACCCACTCGAGCTGCATTGGGTACCGCTGCACATCGGGCGACTCGATACTGTGCTTCAGCTCGCCGTACGATGACAGCAGCCCGCTGCCGTATGCCTTTATCCCACTTCCGTCCGAAGCGCGCATAAGGCCGAATTCGATCGTGAACCAGAAGAAACGGGCCATCGCCTTCATCATGCTGGCCGTTCGGCGTACCTGTTCATCCGGATCCCTGATCTCCTTAACGATCTGGACAGCCGTCTGCGCAGCGTCACCGAAGCGCGCCAGAGCATCAGCGAAAGCCGGATCGGTGTGCATGGGCACATGACCGGCGATGTCGTGGAAGATGTCCGGCTCAGGGAGGTAGTCCAGCCGCTCTGCGTCGCGAATGGTTATCGTCGTCGGGAACTCGCGCTTGCGCAGCGAGTCAAAAAATAGGAACGCCGGGACGTATCCGCTCACCGCCCGGGCCTGGAAGCCGGTGCGCGGGGCGAGAAACTTATTGACGTCCTCCAGCCGAGGGACAGCGTTGGGATCGAGGCATAGGGTTTCGAGGCCGTGCAGAAAGCTAGGATTCGCGTACCGCTGCCACCGGTCGCCCATGCGCGCGAAAAGACGACGCCACGCCTCGTGGTTGGACCGGTCGTACAGCTCATACGGCTGCTCGATGTACAGCTCGCCCTGTTGGCGCGCCGCCTCTATGAAAGGGGCCTTGGTCGTGGTGAGGCCGGCGGCAATCGCCGGCCCATCGTGCGTTACGGTTGTCGCCACAGTAAGCTCTCAGATCCGAGGACAGGTATCCGGTATTATGTTACGCGGCTTCGTATGAAACTTCTACCCATGCGCTGCATCCGTGCCGCCGCCGCTTGTCTGCTGGCCATCCCCGCCGCCGCGTGCGCTGACAAGCGTGCAGCGGGTACTGCCGAGGTTATTACGGTTCTCAATGCAGGCGCGCTGGCTCGCCCAATCCGAGCCGCGCTGGACTCGTTCGCGCGTATCGATGGCCTCAGCAACCTGCGCGTGGAGCAGGAGAACGCAGGCTCGATCGAGACGGCGCGGAAAATAACTGAGCTCGGTCACACCGCGGACGTCGTTGCGCTGGCCGATACGGCGCTCTTTTCACGGCTGCTCGCTGGTGCCGTGGCTGGACCGGTCGTGCCGCTCGGACGCACGCGCATGGTACTGGCGTATACCTCGCGGTCGCGAGGCGCTGGTGAGGTTTCGGCAACCAACTGGTATCAGATATTGACCCGGCCCGGAGTGGAGGTCGGCCGCAGCGATCCTGCGCTGGACCCGGCCGGCTACCGCGCGCTCTTCGTCTTTCAGTTGGCGGAGCGACACTACGGCATTGACGGTTTAGCCGCGCGGCTGGAGGAGGCCGCGCCCCCGCGCAACATGCGGCCCAAGTCGGCTGACCTGGTGGCGCTGCTCCAGACGGGGAACTTGGACTACGCATGGGAGTACGAGTCAGTCGCGCTGACCATGGGTCTAAAGTATCTCAGACTCCCTCCGGAGATAGACCTCGGCGAGGCAGCGGACGCGGCACTCTACGGCAGCGCCCACGTGGTGTTGCGGAACCATGACAGCGGGGAAGGCAGGGCGCCGATCGTGCTGACGGGCGCGCCTATAGTTTTCGGCGCAGCGACGCTGAAGTCGGCGGTACATGGCACGATTGGAGCCCGGTTTATCACATACATGACGTCGCCTGCCGGACGCGCCGTGCTCGCGAGCTACCATCTCGACCAATTGCAATGAATACAGCCTGTCACTCGCTCGGTGCTTCCGCGTACGGTTTCGTTCGGGCCGCTGGCGCGTCATACGACACGCTTCGGTCACGTCAACCGCATTCAGCTTCTTATGGACGAGATATACCAGTTCTTTGTCAGCCGTCCCCCTGCTCAGCGCGCATTTCTTGCGTTCAGCGTGGCGTTGTTCGTAGCATGCGCCGCACAGGTGTCCGCACACCCTTAGACGAGCGGCGCAGTTCGATGGCCAGTACGATCGTACACCAGCGGCACCGTGGCACTCAATCCTGGAACTGCGCGTGAAATCAATTCTGGCTATTGCAGGCACCGCGGGCGCCGTGGCGTTCGCGGTCGCATGTGGCGACTCTACAAGTCCGGGCCGCCCTGACCCAACATCTTCCGACCTTAGCTCGATGTCGGTTGGGGATGTTCGGACGCTCACGTTCACCCAGGCATCTGGCGGGCTGCAGATTCCGGCTGCGTTATCGAGCGCGCAGTACGCGGTCATCCTCGGCAACAGCAACGTTATGTCTTCGGCGATCCCGTCCTACACCGTTCACGGTGACTGGATGGCGAGCCAAACGGTAGCACCGCTCGCCAGCTTCGGTCCGCCGGTCGGTCACTCGTTGTCAGCTCCGTTGCCAGCTCGGGCACTCGCCACGCCGCGCGGCGCAATGTTCGAGGCGTCGCTCAGGACCTTCGAGCGAACGCGGTTGCCCCGTCCAGGTGGCAGCACGCAGTCTGGCGGACGGATCGCTGCGGACAAGCTTCCCCCCGCACCGTCACGCGCCGCGGTGCCGCCAATGGGCGGTTCGCTTCAGATCAAGGTGCTCACGCCCGCCGGGTTCAACGGTACGGGCAGTACCAACTGCAACGCCGGCGGCTACACAACCACCACTGGGACGGTGCGTGCGATAGGGAAGCACGCCCTTGTAGTCAGCGATGTAACCTCGCCCGCGGGCGGATTCACCGACGCGGACTTCCAGGGCGTCGCGGACGAATTTGACTCGTTCACATTCCCCACCGACTCGGCCTATTTTGGCTCCCCGACCGATCTGGACAACAACGGTCACATCATCATTTACTACACGCCGGCAGTGAATAGGCTGACGCCGAAGGGCAGTGCGAACAGCGCCGGCTACGTTGGCGGATTCTTTTTCGCGGGCGACCTGTACGACCCCATCGCCGGCTCCAAGGGGTGTCTCTCCAGCAATAAGGGAGAGTACTTCTATCTTCTTGCCCCGGATCCGTCGTCGATTCACGGCAATGCGTTTACCGCGGACTTTGTACGCCAGGTAACGCGCGGAACGGTGGCGCACGAGTTCCAGCACATGATCAACTCGGGCAATCGGTACGTCTCACCTGTTATCACCAACTTCGAGGCGACGTGGCTGGATGAAGGGCTTGCACACATGGCCGAGGACGTCGTGGGGCGTGCAAGGGCGGGTTTTGCTGATAACATGACTGTGGCGTTCGCCGATGTCGATAAGCTGAGCCCTGAAATCCTGCAAGCGTACTTCCTCCAGAACTTTGCGCGCGCCAAATACTATGTCGAACGTCCCGATACAACAGCCGCAATCGTCAGTACCGAGAAGGCGGCCAACAATCTCGCGTCACGCGGCGCGGAGTGGGCGTTGCTGCGGTATCTGGCCGATTGGTACTCGGGGTCAAACCCGCGCATTCTGACTCGAAAGCTGGTCGCCGGACCGGACACTGGAACGGTGAATCTCACCAAGTCAGCAGGCGCGCCGATCGACACGTTGCTGTCGCGCTGGCTGGTGACCATGTACACCGACCACCGGACCATTCCGGGTCTGAACGCGGTGTACAACTACAAGAGCTACACACTGCGCCAGCTCGTCGCGGGAACGCAGGTTGGGGACGCGAACGTGTCGGGTTACCTGCCGATCAAGGCCATTGGCGATGGACGCGCGACTGTACAGGCGAGCGTCCCAGGTTCGTCCGCGAGCTACTTCGTCACGTCGCTCGCTACCGGTGGCGCGCGCACAGTGACGGTGACGAACTCGGGAGGATCGCCCGCGACAGATCCGAACGGACGCATATACGTCGTGCGGCAGCAGTAGCGGCGCTGATTCAACCCCGCGGCACGACGCCGCAGTCGCTCGTGGTACGATTTGTAAGGGGCCGGCCAATGTGGCCGGCCCCTTCTTTTCCTTCACCCCTCGCGTAGCGCCGCCATCGCGGTCTCCCTGAACACACCGCGGCCCGCGATGGTGCCGATCACGATCGCAATCGCGGTCATCACCAGAGCGATGACGAAGGCGGGCACCAACGACGGTGAATACGCGACGTGAAAGACAAAGTGGACCAAGCCCCATCCGCCACCGATGGCCAGCACCAGCCCGGTGAGACTACCGAGCACGCCGAGCAGCGCGTACTCGGTGAGTAGGATGCGCAGGATCTGCGCACGCGTGGCACCCAGTGTCTTCAGAAGCACACTCTCCCGAATCCGCTCACGCCGCGTCGCAGAGACCGCGCTGAAGAGAACGGGAATGCCCATCAGCAGACTGAACAGCGCCATGAAGCGCACCGCAGTTCCAACCTTGGAGACGATGCGTCCGATCGTCTCGACCACCAACGAGAGGTCGATGCTCGACACGTTGGGGAAGCGCTTGACCATGTCGCGCTGCAGCTCGGCCACTGCCACCGCCCCCGGCACCTTTGCGAGAATCGTGTACTGATGTGGCGCGTCGGCCAAAACGCGGGACGGAAACACCGCGAAGAAGTTGGGCTCGAACCGCGCCCACTTGATCGACCGCAAGCTGGTCACGCGTGTCGGGATCTGCACGCCCTGTACGTTCCAAGTGATGACGTCGCCAAGTGTGACGCGCAGTTCCTGGGCGAGTCCCTCGTCCAGGGAGACTTCACCCGTGTCGCTGGCGGCCATAGCGGTAGTGTCTGGCCGAAACCAGTGACCGCGGATGATCTGCTCCCCGGCGGTCATGGAGTCACGAAAGGTGGAGCGATACTCACGACGGACAGCCCATCGCGCACGACGGTTCTTGCCGGAGTCGGCGGTGATCTGCGCTAGCGTGCGTCCGTTGATCGCTGCGATGCGCATGGAAACGAGCGGCGACTGCTGCACCACCTTGAAACCACGCGCACGGATTACCGAGTCGATCGGCGCTGCCTGGTCGTCCTGCACGTCGAAGAGAAGCAGGTTCGCGCCGGACGAGGCAGCGTTGACGGACAGGTCGCGAACGACATTGTCCTGCACCAGATACAGCGTCGTTACGAGGAATGCGCCGAAGCCGAGCGATAGCATTACGGCGCGCGTCTGGTTGGCGGGGCGGTACACATTTGCGACGCCCTGTCGAACGACGTAGGGCCACCCGGAGCGGAGCGCGCGGCGAGCCACGTATGACAGCGCTGTCGCGACCAGCGTGAGAACGAACAGCACGATGCCTGTTGCCGCGGCGAGTCCAAGTCCCTGCTTAACCGTCTGTGCGCGCGTCACGGCCACGCCCACGACGCTGGCAACGAGTGCCGCGTCCACCAGCAGTCGCGGCACGTCATTCCACCGAACTCGAAGTACGTCGGCGTCAGCGTCTCTGCGCAGAGTCTGCAGCGGTGACACATTGCGAAGGGCGATGAGCGGCCGCAACGCGAACACGAGCGCAATCCATCCGCCGGTGAGCAGTCCGGTGAGTATCGCGACCGGCTCCGGCGTTACATGCACATCGACAGGAAGCAGATCGGCGAACGCATAGGGCAGAAGAAACTGAATGCCGACGCCCAACGCGGCTCCGATGGCGGCTCCGGCAAGCCCCATGACGGCAGCCTGCACCACATACATCGCGAGCACCTGGTTGCCGGACGCGCCCAGACATCGAAAGATCGCGACAGTGTCGATCTTGCGGCCGACAAATGCGCGCACGCCGCTTGCGACGCCGATCCCGCCGAGAAGCAGGGCGACCAGTCCGACGATCCCGATGAACGTTGCGAGAGTCTCCGTTGCGCGCGCGGCCTGCTGCTCCGTGTCGGTCACCGTTCGCGTTCTGACATCATCCTTGAGCAGGCGTTTATTGAAGCGCGCTAGGAAGAGTTTGGGATCGGCGTCTCTGGGCAGACGGAGCAGCGCGGTGTATTCCGCGGTGCTCCCGAACGTGAGCAGCTGCGTTTCCGGGACGTAGCGCTCGGGCACGTACACTCGCGGGCCAAAGGCGGAGGAGATGCCCGACGTGCCAGGCACGTCCTTGAGCGTGCCAGTGATTAGGAAGCGTCCGTAGCCCAGCGTTACGGTGTCGCCCACGCGTCCGCCTGTCGCGATCAGGATAGAGGGATCGACCAGCGCGTTGGGTCCGGACGTGAGTGTCTCGTAGCGGCCCGCGGGTGTTGTTGTGATCCGGCCATATAGCGGATAACGCGCACCAACGCCGTGCACTTGCGTGAGTCTCGTTCCCCCAGTGCGCGGCACCAGCGCCATGGAGGGAAACGTCGTGGATCGTGCGTTGGGGATGCCGCTCCGGCTCAGTGAATCGAGCAGCGACTCAACATCTTTGGGAAACGGTCGGCGGGATGTGAGCTGCACGTCACCGCCCAACAACGAGCGGGATTGCTCCATTACCGAGCGCGTGACATTGCGCGCGAACGAGTCGATCGCAACGAGTGCCGCGACGCCAACGGCGATGGTGGACATGTACAGAAACAGCCTGCGTCGGACGGAGCGACTTTCGCGCCAGGCCAGTCCGGCGAGTTGCACCGGCGAAGCGCTCACGCTGTTGCGCCCGCCGCGCCGATTACGTCGATGCGGCCGAGTGCCTGCGCACCGGTGTCTTCGATGACGACGCCGTCGGCGAGGCGGATCTGCCGCCGCGCGCGCGCGGCCACGAGCGGATCGTGGGTGACGAGGACCACGGTCGAGCCGGACTCGTGATTCAACTCTTCCAGCAGCTCGACAACGCGCGAACCACTGGCCGCGTCCAGATTTCCGGTGGGCTCATCGGCGAATAGGATGGACGGATTATTGGCGAACGCGCGCGCGATAGCGACACGTTGCTGCTCACCGCCGCTCAATTGCATCGGGAAGTGGGACCCGCGCGCCGCGAGTCCCACGCGCTCGAGCAGCTCTGACGCACGCTGTGCCGCGCCGGATTCGCCGCGCAGCTCCAGCGGGACCTGTACATTCTCGGCGGCCGTAAGGGTGGGGATGAGTTGGAAGCTCTGGAAGACGAAGCCGACCTTGGCCGAGCGGAGTCGCGCGCGCTCATCTTCGGACATTCGGGACATGTCCGCATCGTCCAGGATCACGCGGCCCGCGCTCGGTGTATCCAGTCCTGCGAGGAGTCCTAGCAGCGTCGTTTTGCCGCTTCCTGAAGGTCCGGTGATTGCGACAAGCTCACCCGGCTGGATTGCGAATGACACACCGCGCAGTACGGCGAGAGCTCGCTCACCGCTCCGGTATTCCTTGGTCAACGACTTGGCAATCAGCATGAACTTAGACGTGATGTATATGAATATCGTGAGCGCGGCCGTAGGCAGCTGTACGATGGCGGCGATCGCATGCGCACCTGCAGCCGCACCTGTGGGGAAAGATAAGAGTACACAACGCGGCCCGACCGCAACTCGCGTGGCCGTGTCCACTGCACCAGGCCCAGGAAGCCAGGGTGCCGCGGCGGGCGAGCGCGGCCCGACCGTGCTGTTTGTCGGTACCAGCCTCACCGCTGGGTACGGACTCGCGCCGGATCAGGCCTTCCCTACGCTGATCGAGCGGAAGGCCGACTCGGCAGGCATCCCGATCAGGGCTGTGAACGCGGGTGTTAGTGGCGAGACGTCGGCGGGCGCGCTACACCGGATCGACTGGGTGCTGAGGGCGCCGGCAGACATCGTCGTAATTGAGACCGGCGCAAACGATGCGCTACGCGGACTTCCGGTCGCGGCGGCACGGGCGAACATCGCCGCCATTCTGGATCGGACAAAGGCTGCCAAACCGAACGCCAAGATCTTTCTGGTGCAGATGGAGGCGCCCCCGAATCTGGGCAGCGAGTACACGACGCGCTTCCGCGACATGTACGGCGAGCTGGCGCGCGAGAAAGGCGTGTCACTGATTCCGTTTCTGCTAGAAGGTGTGGCCGGCGACCCCGACCTGAACCAGGGGGACGGTGTGCACCCAAACGCGATGGGCGAGCGGATCGTGGCGGAGACGGTGTGGCAGGCACTGGAACCGACGCTCAGGGCGACGCCGAAGACGGCGCCCAGGGTAGCTCGGGCACGGTTGTCCACCATAGGCTGAGGCGCTATGCTTAGAAGCTACTTACGCTTATTCAGAGGATTGTAAGAATGGCGATGCCTGCCACGCAGATACGCCGGGGAATGGTGCTCGTGTTTGAGGGCGAGCCGTGCCGGGTGATTGAGTTCCGCCACCACACGCCGGGAAACCTGCGAGCGATGGTGCAGGCCAAGCTCAAGAACATTCGGACCGGTTCCAGCTTCGAGCACCGTTTCCGCGCGGCTGACTCGATCGAGCGGGCGGCGATGGAGACGCACGATCTGGAATTCATGTATCAGGGTGGTGACACGTACCACTTCATGAATACCAGCAACTACGACCAGATCGAGATGGACGACGAGGCGCTGGGCGACGCGGCCCAGTGGATGCAGCCCGGAATGAAGATCCAGGCCGAGTACTATGACGGCAACCCGATTGGGATCCAGCTGCCAAACTCCATGGTGCTGGAGATCGTGGATACCGCGCCGGTTATGAAGACGGCGACAAAGACCGCATCCAGCAAGCCGGCCAAGTTGGAGAACGGTGTGACGATAAACGTGCCCGAGTTTGTATCCACGGGCGAGAAGGTTCGCGTGAATCCGACCACGAGCGAGTACATGGATCGGGCGAAGTGATTCCGTCGCGGTCCACGGAAGTTGCCGGCCGGCCGCGATAGCGTTAAAATGAACGGCTTGGGTGGAAACACCCAAACACGGTGGCTGTAGCTCAATTGGTTAGAGCACCGGATTGTGGTTCCGGGGGTTGCGGGTTCAATTCCCGTCAGCCACCCCTCGGTTTTGGGGTTCGAGCGGTGTAGGTCCGTAGCTCAATTGGTAGAGTACCGGTCTCCAAAGTCGGCGGTTGCGGGTTTGATTCCTGCCGGGCTGGTTG
>JBPCNJ010000018.1:0-6144 GCA_051001375.1 Gemmatimonadaceae bacterium | reverse complement strand
GCTGAGCGATGATCTCGTCAAAAGTGCGCTTGCTGAAGTACGTGAAGTCGAGGTTGAGCCGGCTGAACATCTGACTCTCAAAGCCCAACTCAATCTCCTTCCCGCGCTCCGGCCTCAGGTTCACATTCCCGATCGAGTTCGGAGTGACGGCGCTCGTTCCACCTGGACCCTGGGCGGGCGAGAAGGTCTGTAGCGCCGAGAATGCTGCCGGCTGTCTCCCTGACTCGCCGTATGCCGCGCGCAGCTTGAGCGAATTGAACAGCCTGTTCTCGCGCCAGAACGGCTCCTCGCTCACCACCCACGCGGCACTGAACTTGGGATAGGTCACCAACTTGAAGTTGCTTCCAAACGCGCTGTTGTTGTCCACGCGCAAGCCGCCGGTAAGGAACAGCCGGTCGTGCCATCCCAACTGCTCCTGCCCGTAAGCTCCGATCGTCGTGTTGATAAGCTGCGTCTGCGTCGCGCCGGTCGGCGTCGATACCGCGCTGACTGTCTCGACACCAGGGCCGGGGAAACCCGTTCCGCCTAGGCCGCTCACATTCAGCTCGGTGCGGTAGAACTGGCCACCGATGGAGGATGCCGAGGACAGTGCCGACGTCAGGTTGAACTTGGCCGTACCCGAGTAATCGGTCGAGATGATCGTGTTGCGGCGCAACGTCTGCTGGATCCTCCCTGCAGCCGCGACCGGACCAAGAATTGCCGCCAGATCGGGCGGTGCGAAGCGCTCAATCGCGCGGCTGTCGTCACCCGTATAGTCCACGCCCGCGATTAAGCGTTGTGAGAACCAGCTGGTCGGCCGGTGGTTGATCGTCTCGCTTCCCGTGAACCGGGTGACTCCTTGTGCATTGTCGTACAACGTCTGCGGGACTTCGGGCGGATAGAGGAAGAATCCCCGCGTTTTGGGGAAGGCCGTACCGTGACCGAACTCCGCACCAAACAGCGATGAGACGCCAACGTCAGCCCCGAGGCGGTTCGAGAGATTGACGAAGTTGAGACTCGTGCCGAAGTCGAGTCTCGGATTGGGCGTCACGTTCAAGTTCGCGTGCGACGTGTACTGCCGAATCGTGTTATTGGGCTCGATGCCGAGATCGTTCTCGTACACACCCGACACATAGTACGACAGTGAGTTGCTTCCGCCCGATAACGCACCGTTGTACACACGCGTCTGCCCGGTCTTGAAGAGTGGCGTGCCAAGAGCAGCCTCGGTCTTGACGCCGTTCCACGCCACGATGTCACCGGTCGTCTTGTCCTTAACGTAGTTCGTGGCTACACGGTTTTCGGCATCCCGGAACCAGATGGAGCCGTTCTGGACCTGCAGGTTGAACCGCGCTTTTCCTCCAGCGCCCTTTTTCGTTATGATCTGAATGACGCCGTTGGCTGCTTCCGTTCCGTAGATCGTTGGAGCGGCCGGCCCCTTGATGATCTCGATGCTCTCGATGTCCTCAGGGCTGATGTCGTTCAACCGGCCCGCAGTATTCGAGCCCTGCCCACCGAAACCTCCATTCCCGATTGGTCCGGAGTTCGTGGCGTTGTTCACGCGTACGCCGTCGATGTAGATCAGCGGCGAGTTGTCCAGCCCGATGCTCGATCGCCCACGGATCTGAATGCTAGGGCCAGCACCAAGCCGGCCAGTGGTCGGCGCGATAATCACGCCCGGCGCCCGCGCTCCGATCAGGCTGCTCACACTCTGCGCAGCCGACTTGCTGATGGCCTCGGTGGCGTTGATGGTCGAGACAACGTTACCAATCGAGCGCCGCTGCTCACCGGCCACCGTACCGGTGATGACGACCTGGTCGAGCGAAGTGCCCACTGCCGCTAGCGCGAAATTGGCCGCGACCTGCTGCTCATTGGTGACCGTCACGGTTTGTCGTCCGGGCGTGTAGCCGAGCCGGCGCACGATCAACGTGTGGCTTCCGACCGGCACGTTAGCGATCTGGAAGCGCCCATCATCTCCGGTGATCGTACCGAAACGGGTGCCCTCCACCTGTACGGATACGCCGGGCACTCCCTGTTTTGTGCGTGTATCGGTCACCTGGCCTACTATGAGTGTGCCGCTCTGAACGGCCGCGTTACTGGCGCCGTGTGCGAACGACACGACTGTGACTGATGAAGGCCCTGAAGTGAGCATCAGCTTCTGGACTGGACGGACGAACTCGCCACGTACAGCTTGGGCACGTACACCTTGAGCATGTGCGCCCGGCACGCCGAGCAGACACATCGCTCCAGCCGTGAGGCACACCGCAAGCAATGATCTTGGCGGAACGTGCTGACCTAGCTTATTCGGCATTCCTAGCTCCTGTTGATGGATTAGAACCAGCACAAACGCGACGCGATTCGGTGATGCGTCCCGTGACGCGCAGGTCCTCCACTGCGCCCGGGACGGACTGTCGAACATCGTTGACCATATGGCACCGGTGATGGTACGCTACCGCCCAGGACGACTTCTCCGCCAGATTGAGGTATACCATATTGTATACCATGCCGCATTAAAATGTGCCAAGTTTTTGTATACCACAATAGGCGATTCTCACGGCAATTGGTGCGTGCACGACAAAGGTGACTGGCTCATTGTAGCGGGACAGCACGTTTGCCCCACGTCGGCGGTGGTGGCTCGTGAGTCAAACGGTTCACCGGATTTGCCTGCATAAGTCGGAGTGCTTCCTGCACAGCGCGCTCGAGCTGCGCGTCATGCCCGGCGTCGACGTCTTTGGGAAAGTTCTCCACGTCTATGTCCGGTGACACGCCCTCGTTTTCGACCGCCCAATTCCCGGCGCGTGAGATGAAGCCCCCGCGCGGGGCGGTTATTGTGCCGCCGTCGGCCAGAGGTGGCGCATCCCATATTCCCACGAGACCGCCCCACGTGCGCTTGCCAACGAGTGGACCGATCTTCCGCGACTTGAACATGTACGGCATTGCGTCGCCACCCGAGCCAGCCATCTCGTTGACGAGCATGACCTTGGGTCCCCAGATCCCCGCGATCGGCGATGTCGAGAGTTGGTGGTTGCCGGCAGCGTTATTGAAGTAGCCGTCGAAGTCACGTTGGAGAAAGTCAATGATGTAGTCAGCTATGTTACCGCCGCCGTTGTAACGCTCATCCAGAATCACCCCCTTCCGGTCCTGCTGCGCGAAGTAGTCGCGATTGAAATTCGTGTAGCCGCTCTGTGCCGTGTTAGGCAGATAGACGTACGCGAGCTGTCCGTGCGACAGCGAGTCCACCACGCGCCGGTTATGCTCAATCCACGCACGCGCACGAAGACCGCGCTCAGTAGATACCGGAATCACTGTCACGTTGTGCGCGCCGGCTGACGTGGGCCTCGCGTTCACGGTGAGAACTGTCTGCCGATCCGCGGTGCCGTCGAGCAATCGGAAGATGTCATCAGGGGCGCGAAGGTCCACGCCGTTCACGGCCAACACGTAATCGCCCACTTGCACGTTCACACCCGGTGCGACGAGCGGAGCGCGCAGGTCCGGATTCCAACTCTCCCCGCTGTAGATCGTCGCGATCCTGTAGCGTCCGTCGTTGATTTTGAAATCAGCGCCGAGCATTCCGACCGTAGGTGTCGGTGTCGGCGGCATGTCGCCGCCGGCTACGAATGAGTGGCCGAGCGCAAGCTCCGCCTGCATCTCATCGAGCAGGTAATTGAGATCCTGCCGGTGTGCCACATAAGGCAAGAGCGCGCCGTATACCTGCTTGACTCTGTTCCAGTCCGCGCCTTGCATATTTTTTACATACAGATAATCGCGCTGGATGCGCCACGCCTCGTCGAACATCTGCTTGAATTCGGCTTTTGGATCGACGTAGGCACGCAGCTGTGCCGAGAGTTTGCCCTTGCTGGCCGGCGACGGGTCGGTCTCGGTCGCAACAAGATAGAGCCCACCCTGCGGCCCAGCCTCCTTGTATAACAATGTCTTCCCATCTCCGCTCACAACGTAATCGCCGACGTTCTGGGCGAACGGTATCGCCTTCCTGTCCTTCAGCTGATAACGGTGCAGCGTTCCTCCTGGCTGCGAGCCACGGTCGGTTTCATCAGCAGTTCCCGTCGCCGGAATGGGTTCAACAAAGAACACGCTTCCAGCCGGCCCGGAACGGAGCTTGGCATAATTACGCTGTGCAATGCCTGGAATCGGAATAATGCGTTGCTCCAGTCCGTCGAAGTCTATCCTGAGCTGTTTTGACGCGTGTAGCGTGACCTGACTCGTATCGGCGCGCGGCCGCGCGATGCTATCGCTCCGCGTTCGTGCGGTGTCAGATCCGGGAGTCCGCCCCTGGCGGGCAGCCTTCTCCTCGTCGCTCTCGGGTAACACCGGTGACGGCTCGCCTTTGGAGAGAACCGCCAGATACAGCGCGCTCGTCTGCGGATGGTTAAACGATGACATGTCCAGCCACGCCGAATTGAGCCCGGACGTCGTTGAGGCGAGGAACCATAGATACTTTCCGCTCTCGTCCCACGCGGGCGACGTTGCGTCGGCGAATCCATTCGTGACCTGTCTGGTCTCGCCGCTCTCTACGTTGTACACGAAGATGGCATGGAAGTATGACGGGAGCCGCTTCGAGTACGCGACCCACTTGCTGTCCGGGCTCCACACGGGATCGAGCGATCTTTCCGGCACCATCCAACTGTCGTGATCAACAGTGTTCGCCTTTCCGGTGCCTACGTCAACGATCCACAAGCGCAGCTCGGTGTCGTGGAACACGATCCGTTTTCCGTCTGGCGACCACGCTGGCGTGTAATAATGACTGTGCTCGGGGAGAGTGATCTCGCGCGCTGGAGTGAGCCCATCCTGCGGTGCGATGACGAGCTGATACTCCCCGGACTTGTCACTGAAATAGGACACATAGTTACCATCCGGTGACCACGCCGGGTCGTGCTCGGCGGACGTGCTCGAGCTCGTCAGGTTCCGCACATCACCTTTCTTCGCCGGGATCGTGAAAATGTCACCACGCGCCTCGACGGCCGCGCGTTTACCCGTTTCCGACAGCGCGAGGCTGCTCATACTGCGCGTGACGTCCTTCCACTCGGGCATCATCCATGGGAAATCGCCGGTGACCGCGATGTTGACGATGTGCTCGTGGTCCGATGCGGGGTCGAGCTCGTGCACGTACCCCGCCTGCTCGAAGACCAGTGCTCCGCCACCGGCGTCCAGCGTCTTCACGTCGAGACCGGTGAACTTGGTCACCTGCCGCAACGCCTTGGTCCGTGTATCGTAAGCCCACACGTTCGACACGCCATCGCGATCCGACAGGAAGTACACGACCTCACCGATCCAGACCGGGTCGATGTCCTTGGAATCCGTCCAGGGTGTTGTTTCCAGATTCAACGACGCGAGATCGAGGATCCATATCGGGCGGTTCTGTCCGCCGCGATAGTTGCGCCTCTCCTCATCCCATGATGACGCCATTCGATACGCGATGCGCTTTCCGTCCGGCGAGATCTTTCCCTGATTCGCGCGCGGCATGGGCATTGCCTGCTCCAGACCACCTTCGAGCGGCACCGTGAAGAAACGCGGCACTCCATTTGGAGCGTTTTCGCGGCCGGAGGCGAAGACAATGCGTCTGCCGTCTGGTGTCCACCCTTCCACCAGGTCCGCACCGGGATGCCACGTTAGCCTGCGCGGCTGCCCACCCTCCGCAGGCACGATATACACATCGGTATTCCCGCTATATTCGGCGCTGAAGGCGACCCAGTTCCCATCGGGCGACAGATAGGGGTTTTGCGTTTTTCCGCCAAAACTCGTTAGCCGCCGAGCCGAGCCGCCAGCGCGATCGACGATCCAGATATTGTTTGCGTATGCAAACGCGATGTGAGTTGTGCTCACGCTGGGCGCCCGCAGCATCCGCGTCTGCGCATGGGCGCTGTGAACCATCGCTAGCGTCGGGGCGAACACCGTCATAGCGCCGGCCGTTCGCACAACCATCGCGCAGCGCCGCGCTTTCGCACGATGCGCACAAATCATTTGCTGATGCTCCTGTTCTCTCGTCCAGACGGTCTCACCATTGTAGCCCTGGACGAAGCACCTGCCAACCTGGCCCGCGTACGACACGACCGGGCTTCGCGCCGGTATGCCGGCCGTCCCGGATGACCTCCGCTCCATTCACGAAAACCTCACGCACACCGGTCGATAGCTGGTGTGGCCGTTCATAAG